>JAOUFJ010000025.1 GCA_029858255.1 candidate division WOR-3 bacterium
TCCATCTCCGTGATGAATGAGTAATTCTTGTGAAAATCAATGCCAACATATAACATAATTGCACCTCCATTAAATCATAGTATATACCATGATCACAGAGTTGCAATTTTTTCATAACATCAAATCTAAACATTTGACAGGCAAGAAATCTTATTAAACTGTTTCGTCACTACACTCCTCGCAACTAATCGGTCTGATTATTGACTTCAATCCGATTCAGCTTATAATGGAGTACATACTACATACTTCTTAGTACATACTGAGGAAGCGCCTGTAGCTCAACTGGATAGAGCGACGGACTTCGGAACCGTCAACCGGCAAACGATCTTTTCTTCAGTATCCCCAGATCTCGTGTAGGTAGACAGACCTCCGGCATTGCGGGCATAAATACCGCAGGTGTTCGCTGCGATAGGGCGGGACGTCCGCACTCTTCGGTATTGATTCTTCCCCGTACTCTTGAGACAAAACCAGAAACAAATTGGGGTTAGCATATGCCAGTTCACCAACGCGTTTTGCAATCCAGAGTAGATGGGATCTCGTCGTGATGACTTCACCACATCGTTCACAGAATACCAGTTCTTTCTCGATTGCCTCTTCATAGTTTTCTCTGGTGATGTCAGCAAGATCATATTCCTGCGTATGCTTTATGCCTTCTTTGGTAATACAGTAAGAAACACACTGGCCACAATAAATGCATTTCTCAGGGTGGTAAATTTCGCGTCGGATACCTTTCGTTAAATCATCTTCCTGTGCACGGGCGTTTGCTGGACAAACCTCAACACACGCGCCGCAGAGTACGCACTTATCAAGATTGAATTCGATCTTGCCACGGAAGGCAGGTGCTGCAGGGGAAGGTTTGAACGGAAATTTCGAAGTATAAGGACCCTTGAATATCGCTCTTATTGCCTCACCGAGTTCTCTCAACTTTGGTTTGCGCATTTAGTTTTCCTCCCGTTCGATCTGTTCACCGCCAAGTTTGTCTTTTCCATACTGGTCGAGAATAGTGCCTTTCCACATTTTTGTACCGAAATGCAGCGAACCCTTCATTAGAGCATGTGCAGCCACCGGACTCGTAAGCAGAAGCACCGCACCGCATATCAATGCCTTTATACCCATTGGGCTGAATCCTTTTATAAGGAAAATACCGATCATGATACCGAACGTGCCAAGTGTTACGCATTTTGTCGATGCCTGGAGGCGGTTGTAAACGTCGGGAAAACGAATGAGGCCTATCGCACCCAAAAGATCGAATAATACGCCGACCCAGATGACGATCCATCCAATTGTGCTAATCATCGAGACTCCTTTTCTCCAAATACTTAGCGAGAGCGATGGTGCCGATAAAACTAAACAGAGCAAGAGAGATAGAAAGATCAATCAAATAAGGAAGGTCATAGAACAAGGCGCTCAATCCGGTGATCCCCACGAAAAGAATACCCATGATGTCCACGCCAACTGCCCGGTCTGAAATCGAAGGACCCTGGTAGATTCTGAAAAGACAAAGAAATCCACCAATTGCAAGAATACTCACCAACGCGCTCATTCGAATATCCTCCTTAGAAATCTCTCAAAATGTGAAGCGATGATTTTCGAAGCTTGCTCTAATTCCGGCGATTGTATCCATATCCAATGAATATACAAATAATCACCATCTATGTCGCACGTCATGGTGCCGGGTGTCAATGTAATAGAATTGGCTAGAAACACTTTTGCGATATCAGTCTTCAGTACAGTCTTTATCTTCACGATGCCAGGTTTGATCGGTCTCTCTGGATGTAGTACACGATACGCGACATCCACATTTGCCTTGACCATGTACCAAAGGAAGATGGGTATGTATATGACAAACCACAATATTCTGTGGATTTGTAGAAACTTAACCGGCCTGTCTGTGAAATACCCCCCGAAGACGATGGTCGCGAGCAAAACAACGATAACTCCGGCGATCAAATGATCAATATTAACACTCAGGGTTAGAAGAAGCCAAAAACAGAAAGCAATGATAAAATAGATCACGTATCTCATTCGACCTCCTTAAAAACTCATACCTACAGAACCAAAGACGAGATTTGCATATTCGACGCCTCTGAGCAATGCGTTTGCAGCAGGACCGACAAGAAAATCAATGACCTGTTGAAAGCCGATACCGAACAAGACAATTAAGACCACAAGGAAAACCATCGCAATACGCATCGTAAAAGGTGCTTTGTTCGCTTGCGTCCGTCCCTTTTTCATAAAGACATTGTTCTCAATCTTCAAAAGATAGCCCAGAGTCAAGACGCTAAATGCGATAGCGACAATTGCCAACCACCAAAAGCCCGCCTTCAGGGCACCTAACACAATCAAGTATTTGGCAAAGAAACCAACCAGAGGCGGCAGGCCGATCAATGACATGCTGCCGAAGCGAAAACTCCATGCCGTTGTTGGCATGTGCTCGCCCAAACCTGCGAGTTTCGTAATATCACGCGTTCCTGTAGCGTTGACGACGGAACCCGATGTCAAGAACAACAAACCCTTGCCGAGTGCGTGGGCGAGTATGTAGAAAATCGCACCCGCCACACCGTAGTAGTTGCCAATGCCGAATCCTAACATGATATAACCAACCTGAGAAACACTGGAATAACCTAATAACCTCTTATAATCCTTCTGACTGAGTGCGGTTATGCCAGCAAAGGCAATCGACAACAAACCCATTCCAATCAGGACATTGAAGAAAACCGGAGCGTTCGCACGGTTCAGCCCGAAGATATTGAAGACCAAACGGGCCGTCGTATACATCCCGAGCACCTTAATGAAAATCCCGGAAAGCAAGCTTGATATAGGAGCTGGCGCTGCAGGATGCGCGTCAGGCAACCAGGAATGAAATGGTACAAAGGCAGCCTTGATAGAGAAAGCAAGAAGCATCATACCCAGAACCAGCCAGAAGAACGGGGTCTGTCCAACAACTTGGAGCACATTAGCCATATCAGCAAGATTGAGTGTCGAGGTCTTCGCATACAGTAATGCGATGGAAAGCAAGAAGGTCAAACCGCCGACCTCACCCATCACCATGTACTTGAACGAAGCCTCCAGCTCTTCAGCATCCACCCCGAATGCTACAAGCGCATATGATGATATCGCTGCGATCTCAAGAAATACGAACATGTTGAAGAGATCGCCCGTGATTGAGACACCCATCATCCCGGCGGTTATCAGCATGTACAGTGTGTAGAACTTCCACTGTCCAGTGTAGTGAGACATATACCGCAAGGAAAAAATACTTCCGGCAAACACCAGTATCGATATAACAAGAACCATGAAAGCCGACAGTGAATCGAACGCCATTACGATCCCGAGTGGAGGCGGCCAATTGCCCATTTCGTAAACGATCATTGGAAACTGCTGGGTAACCGCGGCACCATATAGCGCGAGGATGAAAAGAGCGAATGACACGAGAGTAACGAAAATCCATATTACGGACTTGGCGATCTTGCCCAAAATAGGAATAATGAAAGCAGCAGCCAAAGGTATGGCAAAAAATAACGGAATAAATGTCACACTCGCCTCCTTATCCTTTCAATTTTCTGATCTCTGCAATATCGAAAGTCTTATACCGGCTGTAGATACGCAGGACAACGGTCAACATTAGGGCTGTCGTTCCAAGAGCGATTACGATTGCGGTCAGTACGAGTGCCTGAGGAATCGGATCAACAAACTTGTGCGCCATATCGACCTTGGTGATTATCGGCGCCAACATTCCAGTCCGGAAACCAATCAACGCGAAGAGAAGGTTGATCGCATACTCAATAAGGGCGAAACCGATGACGATTTTTATCATGTTGCGTTTGGTAACAATTGCATACAAACCTATCAAGAATAGAATGATACAGCTCAGGAAAATAATCATATAATACCTCTCCTCAGTCCTTCACCACATACTTGACAGCCGCGAGGGCAAGGAAAATGGAGAAAAGTCCCGCGCCAACCTTAATCCCGATTGCGATGTTACAGAATGGAATGATCCCAGCGCTCCATAGGTTCAAGGCAATTCCCTTAGGTAGAAAATTGAGGAAGAATGTTCCGGCGATTATCATCCCGGCAAGAGCAATGCCGATGAATAACAACGCACCGACACTCTCGAAAACCGAAGTCCTGGTCTCCGACTTCTTTTCATCGGCGGGTTCGCTCCCGAAAGCCAGTATTCTCAGGATCAAAGCACCCGCTACGATCACGCCACCGGCAAAACCACCTCCAGGTGTCAGGTGCCCGTGCAGGATAATATATACCCCATAGATGAAAATGAAACCGATTATGATCGTGGTAACCGTTCTGACTATCAGACTCATACCTTTCATTTCTTCCTCCCAACGCTACGAATAAGAGCAGCCACACCTATCACTGACGTAAAGAGAACTGTCGCCTCGCCAAGTGTATCAAGCGCCCGGAAATCCAAAATCACATCCGCAACGAGATTAGCACCGCCCGTTCCAGGTAGTCCAAGTCGGATATACTCACTAGCCACCCTCATCGTCGCATTGCCAAATGCAGGTAATTCCTGCAGAGCATTTATGATCGCTATAAAAAAGAGCAGTGCGAAGAAAGAAAAGCTGACGATCGAAAAGACGTGGGGACCCGTCATTTTCTTACCGATAGTCTCATCGATGTGCGTGGTTTGGAAAATAACCGCTACGAAAATAACGATCGTCACAACCTCGACAACGATCTGCACAATCGCAAGATCTGGAGCTTGAACGAGTATGAACATGATAGCAACTGAGAAACCAACCGCGCCAAGTGATATCACTGCAGCCAGCAGATCCTTGATCTCAGTGGCGATAAAGGCTGCTATTATCATGAAAACAAGAAAAAGATAGAGTTCAATCATTCACGCCTCCCCTCAAAAAACCAAAATGAGTAGAATTACAATACCACCGAGAAAAATCCAACCGACGTACGTGTATAACTCACCAGTGTGAAGCAAAGAAGTCAGATTCCCGATCATCCCTGCGATGCGCCCGACTATTTTGTACATAGAGGTAATAATGCGGTCGATCACGTCTTTCGAGAGTATGGCGGCACCGTCTGCTGCACCACGCAGGTAGTTATAGAAATCAAACGCTCCGCCTTCACCGAAATCATAGGTCTTCTTGAGCATCTCCATGCTATTCAGGGAAGAATAGAAATTCGGTCCGGTCATCCTTGCTGCTTCTTCCTCCATGATCTCGCCGCCGACGAATATACGGGTCCTTCTCGGTTTCATCGCCGTACCAATCAGATACACAATGAGACCCACAATAATACCCACGATGATAAGGACAGTTGCGAGGGTAGGCGACCAGAAACCCACTTCACTTATATCATATCCCAGGCTGGGCAAAACTAGATGCTTAAGAGGCAAAGCCTGTGCAAAAACACCAAAGGCGATACACCCGAGGGCAAGAAACAGTGCGGGTACGACCATCTCAAAACGTGCCTCACGAACTTTATTCAACTCTTTCGGTCTTTCCCCAAGGAAGATTGAATGTATCAATTTAAGGCTATAGGCGAGGGTCAGAATACTACCGAACATTGCGCAAATGAGAAAAATGAACCAAATATTGATTTTATCACTCATCTCGATTATGCCCTGATAAATCATCCACTTCGAGTAAAAGCCGTTCAATGGCGGAACTCCAGACAAGGCAAGTGCAGCCACCACAAAGGTGAATAGCGTATAAGGCATTTTGACACCCAACCCACCAAGAGCATCCAGGTCCGTTGTTTTCGCTCGATAATCAACAGAACCCGTACTGAGGAATAGAGCGGATTTGTAGAGTACGTTGTTCAACATGTGAAACAAAGCACCGGCAATTGCGATCGGTATGCCCGTGCCGACTCCCAATACCATATATCCTGCCTGCGATACAGTAGAGAAAGCCAACAGCCTTTGTGCATCCTTCTGCCATAATGCCATCAGCGCCATGAAGATGATGGTTATCGAACCGATTATCATCAATGTCAACTGCAAGGGAACATACTTTGTGATGTCGAAAATGTTGTATGAGATCCTCATCAGAAGATAGAAGCCAAGCAGTTTATCCAGACTACCTGGTATGAACGCCATGGTCGATGCAGGAACGACTTTCGATGCCTCGGGTATCCATGTGTGCAGAGGAACCGTACCGAGCTTGGCCAGCACGCCGACCAGGATCATTACATATGACACCACCAGCCAGACATCGGTGAAACGAAGCGTATTCTCGAGAGGAAAATTGAGATTACCGGTCCTCACAAGAAATATGACGATACCAAGCATCATCAAGTAATCCGAGACGCCAATAATAGTTATCGCCTTGCGTGCCGCTGGCGAACTATATACCTTGCCTACCTGCAGAATACCGTAGAGCGAGAAAACGAGCACATTCCAGAAGAGCAAGAGGAATATCAGATTACCACTTAGAACAACACCATTAGCGGCAGAAAGAGTGAGAGCAACGTATAAGTAGTATACTCTCTCACGCGGCATCTTCGACATTGCCCTTAAGGAATAGAGCCATATGAGAATGGCGAAGATGGCGTTAAAAAGAACAATAAACCCGGCCAGGCTATCGGCGTAGAATCTAAAGTCAATGCCAATGATTGACGCAACGTTGTAGGATATTATCTGGGTTCTCGTAGCAATGAAGATTCGTATCGCATACCACAGCGTCAATATGAACGCCACAAGGTCAAATTCGGTCCGAAGACGATTGATGACAAAACCGAGCAGGCCGAAAAATATTGGCGCAACTATGACATAATATATCTCATTCATTTCTACAATCCCCCTGTGGTCAGATAATGCACTGGTTGATAGAAGAATATTCCGAGCAGCAGTGAAACCATCGCGAGGATAAACACCACTGCCACGCCCGTGTAACTCGGCCGTTTGGCGCGCAGTTTGTAGACATCACATCTCTCTCCAAAGAAGAGTTCATGGTAAAATCTGGTGTTGTATAGTAGCGTAAAAATCGCCGCCACTATTGCTCCGATTCCGAAATAGGCAGTCTTTTCAACCGCTCCAATCACCACCGTCAATTTCGAAAAGAACCCAAGCATTGGGAAGAATCCGACAATTGAACCGACCAGCATCGCCATGGAGACTGCGAGAACGGGTGACAATCTGAGCAAACAGGCAACATTCCTCATATCATCTTCGCCTGTGGCATCCTCGATGACACCCACACCGTAGAACAATCCCGATTTAGCCAAAGCATGCGCCGCGATGTACAGAACGCCTCCGAGTATTCCATAGGTACCTCCCACTGCGAAGGCGAGTATCACAAAACCCAGCTGGCTAATAGTCGAGAAAGCTAGCAGGCTCCGGAGTTTATACACTCTCAGTGCGACACCGCCTCCGATGATGCTGGAAATGATAGCAATCCACGCCACAGTGTTGAAGAATACAGGAGCAGCATAATTACCCATAGTAAAGAGACGGAGGAAGAGGATTGCACCAAGATTCTCTGCTATGCCTGCCAGACTGGCGCCTATCGCCGAGGGGATGGCGTTATAGGCAGGTGCCAGCCAGATATGGAGAGGGATCGTAACCGACTTGGTGAGTATCCCGATCAAGATCAATATCGCTGCCGTGTCATTTATTACGATGATCCCCGGTAAATTGAATGTCCCATTATCCATGTACAGTATCGAAAATCCGATCAGCATCAGGGTCGCAGCCGCAAAATTGACCAGGAAGGTGAGCGTACCGGCAGATATCTCACCGTCCCCACGGTAATAGGCAACTGCCCTCCACACCGCAAATGTTGAGATTTCCCAGAGTATGTACATCAACAATAGATTATATGTCAACGCGACGCCCACACCAGATCCGACGATCAGAAAGAGCATGATGTAGAATTCCAGGCGATGTCCCTTTTCTCGATTTGTAGCCAGACCGTATATCAGAGACATAAGACCAATAAAAACAAATATTGCACTGAGGAAAATCCCATAATGGTCAACGAAAAAATCTAATCCAATCATCGCCGATATCTCCTTCTTAGTTTTTCGGTCTTTTGTCGCGAAAGTTGTAGTAAATCATGTCCCGTGAATTTTTTCTTTCCATCTTCGAAAACAACTGTACGTTCGGTGCAACAGTAGCACGGGTCGACAGCAGCAAGAACCAGCGCAGCATCAGCAATTGAATAACCCCTGACAGCGACAACGTTCGATGGTATATTCATATAACTGGGCGCCCGTATCTTGTGTCTCGCCGGCATGTTTGAACCGTCAGAGCGCACATAGTGGAACACCTCACCGCGGGGAGCTTCGTGCCTGCCTATACCTTCACCCGGTGGGATTTCATCGACCCTGGCCTCGATCGGACCATCTGGCATATCTCTCAAGCATTGTCTTACGATTTTTATCGACTCGTAGCACTCAAGCAGTCGCACCTTTGCCTTCGCTAAAATGTCTCCTTCTTCGAAGACAATCATATCCCAATCAACCTTGCCATAAGCGTCGTATGGATCATCCTTACGAACATCGATTGCGTACCCAGAGCCCCGGGCAGTCGGACCCAAAACCCCATAGGCAATCGCGTCCTCTTTGGACAAGATACCGACGTTCTCGAGCCTGGCTCGGATGACCGGGTCGTCGAGCACGGCTTTGGTGAACATGGTCGTTTTTTCTTCAACAAGATCCAAATACTCCTCGATCTTACCGTAATATTCGGGCGGTATATCGCGACGCGCGCCTCCGACCTTGTTGACAGCGTAATGATTGCGGTTACCCATTATCAACTCAAAAATATCAAGCAACGGCTCGCGATAACGCCAGACCCACATCCACACCGTGTTATAGCCAATGAAATGCCCGGCAAGGCCAACCCATAGATAGTGAGAATGTATGCGCTCCAACTCACCGATAATCGTCCTTATGTACTGCGCACGCGGCGGTGGTTCAATACGCGCCGCATCCTCAACTGCCAGGACATATGCATACGGGTGCGAGTCGGAACAGATACCGCATATTCTCTCCACCAGGAAGGGAATTTGGTCGTAAGTCATTTTCTGAGCAATGAATTCGTGTCCGCGGTGGTTGTAGCCGATATTTATCTCAAGATCCACGACCTTTTCCCCTTCGACGATAAGCTTGAAGAACTCAGGTTCCTCCTGAAGCGGATGGTAAGGACCAATCGGTACTATTCTCTTCACTGGTCCTCCTTGGTTTTCTCGATTTTGAACTCCTTATGTTCATCGGCATAGTCACGCCTTAATGGATGCAGATCAGCCGGCCACGTTTCTGCCGTAAGGAGCGGTACCAGGTTCGGGTGACCCGTGAAGTCAACACCTAATAACTCATGGATCTCCCGTTCAATCCAATTAGCAGCCGGCAGGAAATCGGCCAGACTTTTTACCTTCGGGTCATCCTTCGGCACGAGTGTTTTGATGCTGTAGTAAGTTCCACTCGGGTCATGCGAGAAATGATAGAGTATCTCAATGCCGTCACGTTTGTCAATGCCGGTCGCAATGGATAAACGGCATTTTTTTTCTTCGAATAGGAATTTGGCAAATTCGTATACATCGTCCCTGGATATGCTGATGTAAGTGCGGCGCGGTGCGTGAATCTTCACCGATGCATGCGGGAATTTTGCGCCGATCTCATCCAGTATTTCCTGTGAATATTCTTTTTTCATCATAACCTCTTTAGTGCCTTCACTACACCGCTGATTATCGCCTCCGGCTTCGGAGGACAGCCTGGAATATAGACATCCACTGGAATATACTTGTCATAGGGGCCCACTACGTTATATGATGGCTCGAACATATGATTGTCACAAGTACAGGTCCCGACGCCGATAACAAGACACGGTTTGGACGTTTGTTCGTATACACGCAGCACACGGGGTAGCGATTTACGGTTTAGCACGCCGGTTATCAACAGTGCATCGGCGTGCCTCGGTGAACCCACCAGGACAATGCCGAAACGCTCAACATCCCACCGCGGCGTCAGAATATCCAATATCTCGATATCGCAATTATTGCATGAAGCTGCGGCCACGTGAAATACCCAGGGAGATTTTTTCAGTCCCCAAAGTTTAGCATTCGCCATATCATTCTCCTTTATAAACCGTAAACAGCAAGAACCAACCCGATCACAGACAAGACGCCAATTCCCAGCCAGAAAAATCTAAGGGATTGGTCTATTCGGATCCTGGGATTGGTATTCTTTATGAGTATTATAAGAACGACAATTAACAGGAATTTCAGAATTGCCCACCAAGTACCGAAACCTCCCCACAGTACCGATATGAGAAAAAGCGGCAGAAGAAAAAACATCATCGCACGCACAACACGGAACGTGGCAAGAGCCACGCCTGAATATTCAATATAGGGACCGGCCATAATCTCCTGTTCAGCCTCGGGAATATCGAACGGTACGAAACCAAGTTTCGCCTGCGTCGATAGTAGAATAACGACAGCTCCTATGACACCAGAAATGGAATACAAAAAAGGCCCCTGGGCCTGCTGTGCCAAGATGATATCGCCGAACCTGATGCTCCCACCGGCCTTAAGGATGATGGTGGCAATAGTGATCAAGAAGGGCAGTTCATACGCAAAATACTGGGTCATCTCACGAGATACCCCAACACTCGCCAGCGGATTCTTGGAAGCGGAACCACCGATCATGAGACCCAACGGCGGTATAGCTAGAAGGTAGACCATTACGATTAGATCACCGACAAAAGTGCCGCCTGGGTTCATGTTCATTGAAAAAATCATCACTGCAAAGATAGTCATCGCCACGAGGCCGATAATCGGGCCCATCAGGAACAAGATCTTCGAACTTCCTTCAGGAATTATCGTCTCTTTGAGGAGCAGTTTAAGAAAGTCAGCATATGGCTGATACCATGGTGGACCCACGCGCCAATGGATACGCGCCGTTACTTTACGATCAATCCACGTAAGAAAAAGACCGACCACCGCAGTAAAGATAAAACCCGGGAATATAAGATATGAAAAAAGAACTCTGACTACACTCATGACTTTCTCCTGAAAAATAAATCCTTCGACACCATTCTCATGCCAATCTCATGCTGCTCGATTTCCTCATCAGATAGCCATTGAAGTGCACCAGATGAACAAGCACTAACACATCTCGGCCCTTCTTCGCGATCAGCACACAAACTGCATTTTTGCGAAATGTGTCTGACCAGAGGCGCATCGATGACGCCAAAGGGACAGGCGAATGCACAGCCTTTGCATCCTATGCAGACCATGGCCGAGCGAATAACATAGCCGGTACTGTCATCCCTCGTAATCGCCTCTACAGGGCACGATGCGAGACAGAGCGGCTGTTTACAGTGCTTACAGGCAAGCGGCAGGTATGCTATCCCGGCGATATCTCCGTGTCGAATACGCGCTTCACCTTTGAATGCTGCCTTACAGGCCGCCTCACAGGACCGACAACCACAACATAAATCAAGGTCCAGCACTATTCTTTTCTGCATATTTTCACCTCGGTTGGAATAAAATTGACTGTTTGGAGTTCGTTATCGATCTCGTATTCAAAAAGACCACGCACACTGGGAGTTTCTGCTGCCACCGCTACTACTCCCTGACCAACATCCTCAGTGATTTTCACTGGCAGGTCTGCACTGCTTTGCTTCGATGTAATCGACGCCGTATCATGAGCCCCGATGCCCAGTTCGGCAGCATCAAAGGGATTGATCTTCAGCGCCTCTCCTTCAAGAAACCCGAGAAAATTGTAGGCAACTTTCTCGCCGACTAACTTGAATGACTTCTTCTTTGTCCCAGTTATCTCAGTAATTCTGCGTGCCCGTTCCTTAACATCTATTTTCTTCTCAACGGAATTCGGCACTTTACCTTTACTGGATTCGCTGGACAGCATCGACAATATTGCTTCTATAGATTTTACACCACTGGGAGGGTCGATATTGCCGGTCAATTTCCTTTTTCCGAATGTTGTGACGACGGTACCTTCTTTTTCAATATTGAGTGGTACGGGAAGCAGAGTTTGGTCCTTGTGCTTCAACGTTGAGGTCGCATAGATATTCGCGCCTTTCAATTTATCGACCAGCTGAGGATAGTAGAATGGGAAGAGTTCACCAAAATTGATCAGGTTCTTAATTTTCTTTTTCTTGACCATCTCGATGATTGCAGGAAAACTCTGATTGCCATCATACCCCGCAAACTCAACGAACGGCACAACCTTCATATCGCTGAATTCATGCATTCGATTAAGACCTTCCGCACACAACGCCGGATCGTAGGTGTGTCCAAACGGCAGAGAAGCATAAATAAGACCTTTACCACTGTTCTTGATGGCATTGGATAACCGTTTGACTATACCGCCATCGATCCCCGTTGCTGTGGCGATATCCATACCACCAATATTTTCCTGCGCGAGACCTAAAAGCAGCAGGGGTTCGGTACCTATATTAACCTTCAAAAACTGACTTGCAAATCCGGCCGTGTGTGTGTTCAACGAATCAATGACGACAAGTTCATTTCTCTTATCCTTCATCTTCCATTCGATAATAGCGCGCGATGACATTGGTGCTTGATTGAATAAATCGCCCAGCACAAATACGATATTTGCCTTGTCAAGATCGGCTGGAGCAAAAGGCTGTTCCAAGAAGGGACGTAGGATATGTTCGGGTTCAAAATATGTTGATGCAGTATATTGGATACCCACACTGTCGCAGAAGCCAAGGATCGCAGCGTACTCCTCAGGTGTGACATTGCGGTCAAACGTTACCGCGGCGCTCTTCGGACTGCCAACTACCTTGCCCAGTTCCTTGGCCATTTTTGACCAAACAACAGCTTTGCCACTCTTCAGAGGTATTGTTGATCGCCGAGGATGGTCCAGATATATCGCTGCAGCACTTCCCCTGGGACAGAGTCTTCCATTGTTGTTTCCATCCTTAACGTACTCGACACCCTTTATTCCAAAATCGTTGAATACTATGCCGAATTCACAGCCAAAACTACAGAATGGACAAAGTGCCCGCTTGACAGTTATCGTCTTAGGATCGATATTCTTCATAGAAACGGCTCCTCGATATCCTTAACTTCTTCCCATGTAAGAACCGGACCGTCCTTACAAACATAGAATTTCCCGACGCGACAGTGATTGCACTTGCCCAAGCCACAGGACATATTCTTCTCCATCGATAGATATATATTCTCGTGTTTAAAACCAACTTCCACCAGCCTCTGGGTCGAGAATTTCATCATGAGCGGCGGTCCGCAGACTACGGTAGGCGAAGTTTTGACATCCACAGGAACCTTGTCAAGAATGACAGTCACAACGCCGACTCGACCCTTCCAAGATTCATCACCAACATCCACTGTCATCAACAGATCAACCCGGTCAATTTTCTGCCACTCGGGAATAAGACGTTTGTAGACTATATCCTGTGGTGTCCTGGCACCGTATCGTACATAGATTTTTTTGTAGCTCTTCAAATCGTGCAGCAATGCCAGGAACAGCGATCGCAGTGGAGCAAAACCCACGCCGCCACCGACGATGAACACTTCCTTACCCTTAAAATTCTGTAATGGATACGGTTTTCCGAAAGGCCCCCTGACACCAACAAGATCACCCTCCTTCATATTGAACAGCGCGTCGGTAACGCGCCCAACCTTCATGATCGTGAATTCCATATCGTCGTCGTATGGTGATGAGGAAGGTGTGAACGGCGCCTCGCCCATGCTGGGTATGGTCAATTCGGCAAACTGCCCTGCTTCGAAATCGAAAGGTTTACCGTCCAGTATGAAAGTTGTGATATTTGGCGTCTCGGGGATTATTTTCTTGATCTTAATCGGAATTGGATAATAGGGATTTATATGTTCCATAGAATCTCCCTTATATCTATTTTAGCCGAACAACCCAATAGACATCTCCCGCAGCCTGAGCAGGCAAGGATGTTCTCATATTTCATGAAAAAGTCAAACTTGCACTGGAAGCGGTTCCAGAATCGTTCGTCAATTCGGCTGCGCGGATTTGCACCACCACCTACGCGAGCATAAGCAGCATAATAACATGTATCCCATATCCTGACGCGCTCAATATCCTTTCCTTTCTTGTAGTCACTCAAGAGAAAGCAGTAGCATGTCGGGCACGCATGCAAACAAGCGTGACATTCCACGCATTCATCACGTGCGTTACGAATCCTCGCTTTATCCGCTGCCTCCACGCGCGCTGGTAGATCTTTCCTAAACGGTTTGCTGTTTATTTTGTTGAGTTCCCTGATCGCTTTTTCCCGCATCGACTTACGCTCTTTCTCATCGTCATCCTTTGCTTCCGTAAATATGCTCTTGTATGCATCGATGATTTCCTCTCCTCTTTTTGTGTAAGCCTCGAACAGCAAACCAGCAGGCAATTCTGTGAAGTTCAGGTCACAAGTGGCATCACCGTACGGATTGAGACCTAACAGATTGCAGAAACAGGAATCTTCAGGTTCCGGGCAATCGGCTGAGATTACAATTGTCTTATCCCTACGCTCTTTGTAAAATGGGTCAACTGGTTCCCACCCCATGAAAACGCGGTCGTAGATATCAACGCCTCTCAGGTCACAGTTCTTTACACCAAAGAGATATCGCTTCTCGACCTGTCTTGCCTCATCCTTGGGGAACTTAGCCACTGTATCCCGGCTCGGGAAAAAGAATTGTTTGATGTTCTCCGCGGTTCTTATCTTCGCGAAGTCAGGTTTGAATTCGTGAGCGTCATCAAACCTCACGAGATGCGTCCTGCCCTCCTCGAACATCGGATAATACAGCGACCCATCCCTTGATAGTTCTCTTACAAAAGTCAATATTTTATCTGGGGATAGTAGATAGCATTTCATAGAAGCTTATTATATTAATTTTGTATACCCTGTCAACACTTTGCAGGGACAAAAGTATTGACCATCATAATTGAATAGCCCGGAGGATTCACAATATGAATTAACATTCATGCAGATAGCTGAATTCAGGGTGGTTATGTAGCTGGATTTAGGAAGATTATCTGATTTGTTCAGATAATGCCTCATAGATGTCTATTATACAAACGCGGTGACCGATGTCAATATTGTTCAGAACACCAATGATCCGATCAGCAGTCTCCTTCACGGGCGTCGTGATGCATTCATAAGAAAACGCAGGCATTCCAAGAAAGAATATGTCCTTCACTCCGCCATCGATCAGGAATTCGCACATCGCGCCGAGAGACAGGTTATGCGTTGATACGGACACCGTGCTCAGTCTAAAAATCTCTTGACTTCTCAAGAGAACGCAATTTCGCGACTCTTTGTCAATTGTATCCACGAGAATAACCAAATCGGGGGATAATGAGATTATTCTATTCAGGTAGTTCTCAGGATACAGACCGCAGTCGAGTTTCTTAAGCATATCACTCTCCTGGAGGTGTTCAACAACATAAGGGCCAAACGCATCGTCTCCGCGTTCGGTATTGCCTATTCCACATACTACAATACGCATTCGAGTATTATAGCTCTCACAAACCCGATGTCAATCAAATATGAACGTTAGTTCTATACCCGCCAGATATTGACACTTTGTGCGAAATAGCTATATTTGAATGAATGTATGTCAAAAAGCTAAGAGAATGCATGCCTTTCATCGGGGGCGACGGTTCACTGTTGAGAGAGATTCTGCATCCGGGCAAAGAAGAAGTCGATATCCGCTACAGCCTCGCCTGGGCACGTTTGGCGCCAAAAAAAAAGACCACAGCGCACGTATTGGATCACGCTGAAGTCTACCATGTTCTCAGGGGAAAAGGTCGAATGCACATAAATAAGGAAGTTACTAAAGTTACAAGGAACGATACGGTGTACATACCATCTGGCGCGGTTCAATTCATCGAGAATACTGCTGACGAAGATCTGGAATTCCTGTGCATCGTTGACCCAGCCTGGCGACCTGAGATCGAACGAGACGCAGAAGAGATCTGACATTCAGGTGTCCAAACGGCTCTACCTCGTGAAAGTCCTGCAACTGTTTCTCATTCTATCGAATGCAATAAGAAAAAGAAATTCCACTACAACAGAGTCAATTTATTAAAACAGAATAAGGTCGATCGCTCATGCAAATAGTACTGCTCTGCATATTGCTTTCAACGGGCACAGAACCGGCCGATTCCATGATATTCAGCCGAGGTTTTGACCGAATCGAGTACTACCATAATGCACTATATGCTGCTCCTCTTATTGGCAAAAGCATATTCCGGGTATACGATAGTGACAGTTTACAGGCATTCTCTTTCACGGATGAAGTTAATTACCGGATAAGGGATTTCAGACTGACACCGTTTACCATCTACATCAACCGGGGTAGCATGTTGGAGAAATACTACATCACTTCAGGCATAAGAGAAGCCGTGTTCATATCAAGTGACATTTCATCATTCGACCTCTCAGCCGCCGAGGAAATAGTTCTTGCAGACCGCAAACGACATGAACTCCTGTTCCTTGATTTTACCTATCAGGTTAAGTTCAAAATAGAGAACATCCTGATCGAAGATCTGAGGTGGCATGACGACCTGCTCTATGTGCTTACGAAGAACGGCGTCCACATCTATGACGAATACGGCAATCTCATCGAAAAGAAACCCACACCCGAAATCTGCAATAGAATCAACGTAGTGAATCACAAGATAGCGGTTTTTAACGAGAAAGCGGATTACATTTATCTTGCCGACGCGGTATGGGTGAAGAAAGAATTCCCTTACACGATCCTGGATATCTGCGAAAGCAGAGAATCGCTTATCATACTCGATGGAAATGGTACTATTGTACATGTTCTTGACCGGAACAATTTCTGACACGGTTCCGATCGATCTCGATTCAGCATACTACAGGTATGAGGTAGTTGACTATGATACAACTATCGAAAAAACAAGCGAGGTAGTAAGGTTCGACACCATCGGAGAAGACATGAGCAACCTCAGAATAAGCGGAGCGAAGGATTTTTCCTTCGATGCAAAACAGGGTTTTGACCAAGGCCTAAAAGTTGACATAGTCGGTGATGTTGAAGGCGTTGGCATCGAAGGAAACCTCTCGGATAAGGCAACGCCTTCGTCGACCGTAAGGTTATCAGAAATCGAAAGAATCAGTCTGAAGGTATTCACCAAGAATTTCTCCGGGGGTGTTGGTAATCTAACACTTGACTTGCCATTCGGCATTAGGGACGAAATCCGCGGTGCCCGGGTGGGTGTACATACGGAAGATTATGGACGGCAAATGAATGCCTCCTATGCTGTCAATCGAGGAATTTACGCACGAACACAATTCGCCGGCGAAGAAGGCAAACAGAGTCCCTATTTTCTGGAGGGTGCTGTAATCGCAGGAAGCGAACGGGTGTTTATTGCCCAGGGGATTTCACCACCAGTATTGCTTTCTCGTGACACCGATTATGATATCGATTACGAGACTGGCATAATATCGTTTACCAATAACCATGTCATAACGAGCCATACTAGGATCGAAGTCGAATATCAAAAAGCTATCGAAGATTACCTTAACACCTATCAACAGGCAGACGGCCAGTACAGCATCGGTGGAGTAGATATCCGCGGATTGTATCGCGCAAGCATTGACGATAAGAACGACCCGTTAACTTTCGTTCTAAGCCAGGAGGAAATAGACAGCCTGGCCTTGACCGGGGATAGCGCCCGTATACTACACACATATGCCGACACTTCGTCGGAAGGAAGTTATATCCTGGAGAACGACCGTTTTGTATATGTAGGTCAAGGCAGCGGCGACTATGATGTTACATTCTTCTATGTCGGCGAAGGGAACGGTGATTACATTTATGATCCGGCACTGAGCGCCTTCTCCTACCAGGGCCCCGGACTCGGCAACTACTCCCCGACCAAGAATCTACCACTGCCCCGCCGCGAGGAATTCTATGCATTCAGTACCGAATTTTATGATGCGCTTAAGCTACAAGTTTACGGGTCGAGGTTAGATAAAAACACTTTTTCAGGACTCGATGATGAAAATAACGATGGAACAGGATTCTCTGCACATCTCAATAAAACACTGGGTTTTATGACGATAGGAGGCAATTACAGCCGATACGGAGATGATTTCTTCTCTCCAAGAAGCCGTGAGGACATTGATTATAACTACGTTTGGAATACGAACGAAACTCTCGAGGAACTGGCTGATTTCTCGTTGGGCCTGGCACCGAAGGCTTTCCTCAAGATAGATGCAGGCTATGGGGTACTTAACAGGAAACACAAACGGCGGTTTGTCAATTTCCGACCATTCTTCTTTGTCTTTGGCTACGAAAGCATTGACAGTCTGAATAAGTACTCTGCTGGTTTTACCAAGCGCTTTGCCAGACTGCTTCTAATGAGCCGCTACGAAAAATATGGATCCGTGCAACTCGTTAACTATGGCACGCAGTATGAAATCACCAAGGATATCGCAATTGGTCTGAATGGCCTATTCGACAAAGACAGTACCTCTTCTGGTCTGGCAAACACCTTCAATCTCAACACACAACCTTTCAGATTGTCACTCGGGCATAGATCACTCAACGATACAACTTTCTATTTCGGCAATGCCGGTATCAACTATACCTACCGGGGATTCTCGTTGTTCAGTGATCTTCAGCAGACCCAGAGATATTCGCAGAAGCGTGACGAAACATACATTAAAGTCGATGAGGGTGAGGGCGATTATGTATACGATCCGGTCACCGACACCTACATTGAGAAAGAGGGTGGCGACTACGTCCGCAGAATCTTCCTTTTACCTGATTTCACACGTGTGATTACCCGAAATTTCGGTGTGGAGGTGGCATATAACAGGGAATTCTATGATGCCAACGGTCGCTTCTACTACATAGACGAGGAGAATTTCCGCAGCCACAGCGAGGACATAATCCTGCATCTTGCCTTGACAAGTTATGACATTTCATTACAGCTGCGCCAGGATATACAAGATGATTCAAGGTATGTCCTTGCCACGAATTCAAGTTATGAACGAGCGGTGATCCTCTCACCATCGATCAACGCTGCGGCAGGCCGATTTGAATTCCAGACAACAACCGATTTGATCGGCGAGAACGAAAAAGAACACAGGAATACCTATCGAGGGGAAATATCCTATGATGTTATCCAGCGACCGCTCGTGCGCCCAAAAGCTGGCTACACATACAGCACAATGCGCTCCCAGTACTTTTCTGAGCTTGACGTCAGACAGCACGCGCCCAAGTCGGGTCTTCTGCTCAGCTTTCCACTTCGGAGATTACGCGGCAAATTCGAGACCACCGCGGAATTTGTCTATCGCTTATATAATATGGGTGATATTCCTTTCTTCTTTGCAGCGAATGAACCTGAGGGGCTGACCACGATCTTGAGCGCGCTCGCGAGTTTCGGAGTCGGTGCAAACACAGTATTCAACCTGATCTACCGTGTCGAATTCCGCCCCGGCGAAAGACCGAACCAGAATCTGAGATTGCAGTCGAGGATAAGATTCTGATGGATGACCAGTATCGAAAATTCTACGAATCAGTAGCCGAGAAATACCCTGAAGATTCAATCGTCTATAGAACACTGAGCGGATACCTGCGGAAAAAATGGATAATGAATAAATTGCGTGACTTTCCACAAGGTAGTCTCCTTGACTGCGGATGCAACGTGGGAACACTATCGAGGAACTGGCAAAAGGGGATTGTATTCGGAGTCGACATCGCCCATGCAGTCCTCAAAAAAGGAAAAGCATTATCACCTCAAACCAATTTTGTGCAAGCCGATCTATGCGATATGAGAATGTTCAAAACAGAATCCGTAGACAGCGCGATGGTGTGCGAGGTCGTCGAACACCTGGTCACAGCGGATCGATTCTTCGAAAACCTCTACCGCACAATGAAAAAGGGCGGCCTCGTTCTCGTCACTTCACCGAACTTCACTTCGTCCAGGCCGCACAGAATCCCGCTCGGGATTTTGCGCAGCTTCGGCGTCAATCAGGGAACCGAAGGGAAACACTACCTGCACACCGCATATAAACCCGCTGAACTTGCAGCAATGGCACAGAGGGCCGGCTATACAGTCCTCGAGCAAGGCAGTTTTGAAATTGAGCTGCGCGGATGGCTGAAACCAATTACTATTTTAAGGCAGTTTCTTAACAAGGTCAGCATGCATCTTGCGCCGGCATCACGAATGCCCCAGCTGCTCGAACACGGTTTTAACAGGATCGAGCTCAACATCTTCTATGCTCTTGACACGTTCAATTTTGGTTTGTTGTTGAGAAAAATATTCAGCGAAGGACGTCGGTCGTATATCGTTGCGAAGAAATGAAACTGAGCGATTTCGACTATTCTTTGCCAAAGGAACTGATCGCTCAACATCCTCTTGAGGAACGCAGTTCCGCACGTCTCCTGGTTCTCAATCGTAGAACCGGTGAGACCATACATTCCCGATTCGATCGCATCGCTGATTTTATCCATGCAGACGATACAATCGTCCTCAATAACACCAGGGTGTTCAAAGCACGCATCATAGGTTCGAAAAAAACCGGCGGCAAGGTCGAAATCCTCCTCATCAGAGATGAAGGAGCAGGGCAATGGGAAGCAATGATATCACACACTCGGCGGCTGCGCGAAGGAATGGCCATTCATTTTGATGAAAGAACCCATGCCACGGTTAAAAGATTAACGACGGGTTCCAGGGGCATTCTTGAATTCAATGATGATGCAATGAAGATCGCTGAACAACATGGCAAGGTACCTCTGCCCCACTACATAAGACGTGAGGCGGTTCAAGAAGATGTTGATGACTATCAAACGGTATTTGCGAGAAACACCGGTTCCATCGCCGCGCCGACCGCCGGACTGCACTTTACGGAGAAACTGCTCGATGAAATTCGAACGAAAGGCACTACAGTTTCAGAGATAACCCTGCACATCGGTCCAGGAACGTTCAAACCGATAAGAAGCGAGCAAATCGAAAAGCACTGCATGGATGCGGAATTCTTCGAAATATCCGAAACCGCGCTTGCAGCAATGAGAGGTGCCAAAAAAGTCTTTGCCGTGGGAACCTCGGTGTGCCGCGCCCTCGAAACCTATGCCAGGACCGATGAGAAGAGCGCGTGGGCAGACCTATTCATCTATCCGGAATTCAAATTTCAACTGGTGAATAGCCTGATCACTAACTTCCACTTACCGCGTTCGACACCGCTGTTATTGGTCTGCGCCTTTGCAGGCAGAGATTCGGTGTTTAAGGCGTATCGTGAAGCCATAAGGCAGAAATACCGTTTCCTATCCTACGGCGATGCGATGTTGATTTTGTGAAACGAATTCAAGACTAACCACATCCGGAGTTTTAATTCTTTGGGGGTAAAAAACCAGATAATCTAAGGAATTTTTGTCAACCTATTGTCAACCTATTGATGCTAACTCAAACCCGTATCTAAGCAACCGACACGGGAAGCCTTGAAGGATTTTTCAATATGAATCTATCACGGATGCCAACTAGCGATTGACAATATTTCATCCATATGTATAATAATATGTATGCAGAAGGGGCTGGTTATTATCCCGACCTACAATGAATCGGCAAATATAAAAAAGATAATCAACATCATCCTGGCCGTCTCGCAGAAGCTTGAAGTCCTCGTGATCGACGACAATTCACCCGATAATACAGCGAAAATAATCAGAGAAATAAGAAAGAAGAACAAGCGTGTACACCTGGAGACCAGGACCAGAAAACTTGGACTGGGCACGGCATATGTAAAGGGCTTTGACTATGCACTCAAAAAAGGATATGATTTTGCCTTTGAAATGGACGCCGATTTTTCACATGACCCGATCGAGCTCCCAAACTTCATCAACCTGTTGGGCGACTACGACCTCATCATTGGCTCGCGCTACATTCAGGGTATAAGCGTGGTGAACTGGCCGATGAAACGACTATTACTGTCCTATTTTGCCTGCGCCTTTGCACGTGTCGTGACAGGAATTCCGGTGCGGGATTTGACGAGCGGTTTCAAATGCTATTCGAGAAATGCCCTGGCGCGAATCGACTGGAGGAAGTTCAAGGTCGATGGTTACGGGTTTCAGATACAGAGCGTATACTCAGTATACAAAGCTGGATTACGCCTGAAGGAAATCCCGATTATTTTCGTTGAGCGCCGGGCCGGAGAATCAAAGATGTCCAAAAAAATAATATGGGAAGCCTGGTGGCTTGTCTGGAAACTCCGGCTTCTTTCAATATTTAACGGCAAACGATACGTGAAATTATAATCTGGAGGTTATTCCTTGATACAAATCATCCTCTTGGTGTTGGCGATAGATATACAGCCCGAATACTACACCAATACCAATATTATATATGATTTTACAGGGCGCGATAGCATGATTTACTGCGCCACAAATGGCGGCTTCGTCGCTTTCAACAAACTGACGGATGTTTTCAGTGTTCTAACCAACACCGACGGACTCCAAAAGAACGAACAAAGCTGCGTGGGTCTGGATAGTTCGGGACATATTTGGACAGGTAATACGCTTGGGCTGGTACTGGTAGAGAATGACTTGAGCAGCATACTTACCTATCCGATTGAATGTCTCACATGCACCAGAATACAGGTTATCGCCTGTCTCAGGGATAGCGTCTATGTCGGCTCATCGAACGGGATTCTGTTCATCGACACGAAGGGAACACCCCTCGATTTCTCCGACGACACCCAGACCAAAATATTCGACATCGACGTTCGCTCCATCGCCATTGATGACACTTCGATCTGGGTAGGCACGGCGACCAACGGTATCATACGCTACTCAAAGGACGGTCTGCAGCACCAAGTGACATATACGGTCAACGATGGGCTACTGGACAACGAGATCAACGCACTGGCATTGATCGACAGTCAATTGTATGCGGGAACGAATTCGGGTTTGAACCGTCTCGTTTCCGGCTATTTCGATACGTTGCTCATCAACTATCAAATAAATAATATGAGTCACCTGGGTGACTCAATCATACTCGGACTCGACCAGGATCAGAAGGTCGCCTTCTTCTTTGAAGGTAATGTCACCACAATAAACAGCGGGCTTCCCTGGTACACGACAGTGCATTGTTTGCTGAATCTCCAGGATGAATTGTTCTGTGGACTCGGTAACCGCTACACTCATAACTATTTCAGCGAAGGGATCGGCCGCTACGATGCAGAAAACGGAATATGGGACATTAAGAAGAACAGATGTTTGCCGTCGAACCATATTGCGGAGATAACGGCGAACGAAAACGGGATCTTCGTGGCTTGCGGTCAACGTGAGCAAAGTGTAGCATCAAGAGGATTCGGCTGGCTGAACAACCATCATGAATGGCTCAGTTTCTCAACAGATTCCATCCTACCCTCGAATTTTGTCCACAGGTGTTCAACTGCGCCCGATGGCAGGATCTGGCTCGGTTACAACACATTTCCGGACAGCTACACGTCCGTAATGTTGTCTTGTTTTGATCCGCAAGAAGAAACCTGGTTTGATATATTCAATCGCTACAACGGGATGGAAGGGACCGAAGCAGTATGGGATATCGCTTTCGACAATGACAATACCATGTATCTCGCTCTCGGACGTCCTACTGACAAGCTGTGGCTTATTGACTCATCACTCACGACTGTCTACTATCTGGGCCCACAAACGACTGATTTCAGAATTGAGATCGCTTTGAGCTCTTCAGGCATTATCTGGCAGACGCACACCGACGCCGGGCTCTCCATGACCGATACAAAGAATACCTTGTTTGACCGCACCGATGATGAGTATCGCAACTACACAAAATCTGACGGGATTGCGTCTAACTACATGCGTGGCTGTCTGGTCGCACCGAACAACGTGCTATACGCGTGCACTGACACCGGTTTGGTCGTATTTGACAGCGCCGGGTTCATTAACAGAGATGATATCACCAATGCCGAATTGCTCGATGTCGAACTCGATTCGCAAGGGCGATTGTGGATTCTGGCGCGGGACGGCATTCACAGTCTCGATTTGTCAACCAACGTAATAAGCAGCTGGAGATTCTCAGACCTCGGCGTCGATATTAACTTTCTTGAATCAATCGCGGCGATGACACAGGTACAAGGATTCGAATTCGACCCGATAAGACGCTGCTTCTGGGTTGGCGGTGAGAACGGCCTGCTCAAACTGGCTGTCCATTACGATCCAGAAGTCGAAATCGGAGCCGCATCTGTCTACCCCAATCCGGCGACCGGTAACGCGGTTCGTATCAAGGATATACCTCAGGACGCTCGCGTCGATATATACACAATATCAGGCCGGCGCGTCGCCCAGGACCTTGTGCTTGATCTTGTCTTCGGCGAGGTCGTATGGCAAATCCCGGAAGACATTGCCAGCGGCATGTATTTCGCACTGGTGAAATCCGAACAAGGTGATCAGACCTACAAATTTGCGATCGCCCGGTAGTAGCATCTTCGCTCATCCCGCATGTAATCTGCTGAAAAGAACATCCTTATGCATGAATTCGGCGTAACCAAATCACTGGTCGACCTCTGCAATCAGGAGGCCGCAAACAATGGAATCAAGAAAGTGCATAGAATTCACTTGAAGGTTGGTAGATTCACCGGATTCTCACCAGACTCCATTCAGTTTTATTTCGAACACTTGAAGGTCAATACAAGATGTAGTTCCGCATCCATCGTATTCGAAGAAATCCCAATCAAGATCAGCTGCGGCAAGTGTCACAAGCGCAGCGTAATTGACGAGCCTGTGCTGCTGTGTCCGAATTGTGGTAGCGATAAGATCGACCTCATATCTGGCAGGGAATTTTCTGTGGCATCGATCGAAGGAGAGTGATTGCCAAAATTCTTGTCACTCAATGCCCTTTTAAACACGATATATTCAGAAACCGAGCATCATCCCAAACCAAATACTTGGGTGGTATGAGATGTATGAAAGGAGCAGAATTAATGAAAAAAATTAAAGTGCTGAAACCCGTGCTCGTTTCGAACCAACAACGAGCAAGGGAAAATCGTAACATCTTTGATCGTATAAATTGCCTCGTAATAAACATAATCGCATCGCCGGGAGCAGGGAAAACTTCGTTTATCAAGAATCTCGTAACCGGGATGAAAAAGACCTACAAGATACTGGTGATCGAGGGTGATATCAAGGGACAGATCGACAGCGAGAGCATTTCACGCCTTGGCGTCGATGTAATTCAAATCAACACGGCTACCGAGTGCCACCTCGATGCTTTTATGACCGCCCAGGTTCTGCCGAAGATCAAAAAGAACTACGATCTCATCCTGGTCGAGAATATCGGCAATCTGGTGTGCCCGGCCGAGTTTGACATCGGCGAGGATTTCAAGCTGGCAATACTATCGACTCCCGAGGGTGATGATAAGCCCCTGAAGTATCCCTTGCTCTTCCACCTTGCCAGGGTAGTCGTGATTAATAAATGCGACCTTCTGCCCTATGTAGACTTCCGCCCCGAGGTGGCAAAAAGGAACGTCCGGAAAGAAAATCCAAGGGCAGTGATATTCGAAGTTTCATCAAAAACAGAACAAGGCTTCGAAAAAGTGTTTAAGTATGTAAGCAAAGAAATAAATGCCAGGAAGAAAAAAAATAAGCATTAGGGGCATTGTCCAGGGTGTCGGCTTTCGCCCATATGTGTACCGTCTGGCGACCGAACTCGGACTCTGCGGATTCGTCCGTAACACCACCGACGGTGTTGACATGGAAATTGAAGGCGGAGAAGAAAATCTCCGCCGATTCGCTGAGATCCTGCCAAACGATAAGCCGCCGGCCGCAAGGATCGACAGCATGACAAGCACTGACCTCAAGACTACGGGGTACGACAACTTCTCCATCATAGAGAGCAAGGTCACTAGTGGCTTCACCCAGATAAGCCCGGACATAGCAACATGCGTCGAATGCCTCAATGAAATGCGCGATCCGCAAAATCGGCGCCACGCGTTTCCTTTCATAAACTGTACGAATTGCGGACCACGTTATTCAATCATCATCAATACACCCTATGACCGGGGGCGAACTTCGATGCATGGATTCAAGATGTGTACCGAATGCAGCACTGAATTCAAACAAATCACAGACCGGCGATTCCATGCTCAGCCGGATTGCTGCCAGGCGTGCGGACCGCACTACAAATTATTTTCGGTGTCTGCAAGACAGATCATAACTGATGATCCCATCTCTGCCACGGTGGAATTGCTGAAGAAAGGCAAGATCGTCGCGGTCAAAGGTATCGGTGGCTTCCACATCGCATGTGACGCTCAGATTTGTAACAGCGTTAGAAGACTCCGGCAGCGCAAGCACCGACCGACAAAACCCTTTGCCTTGATGATCAGACCTTCGCTGGTACATGATGTCGTTCATATAACGGACGAAGAACAAGAGATGTTGAATTCTCCAGCAGCACCGATCCTTTTGCTAAAGAAAAAAGAAAGCAGTATCTGCGACGAGGTAGCCCCGAAGAATCCATACCTTGGAATCATGTTCCCATACGCACCCATTCACCATATGATCGTAGAACAAATACCCTATCTTATCATGACCAGCGCCAATATTCAGGACGAACCGATCGTTAGAGATGCCAACGAAGTCAGACACAAATTGAAGTCCCTGGTTTCGTTCTACGCTGACCATGACCGTAACATTGAAAACCGCTGCGACGATTCGGTCGGCTATTTTCTCGCAGACCGGGGTTTTTCGATCATTCGGCGCTCACGCGGCTACATACCCGTGCCGATCGAATTGCCAAATCCAGTGAAGCCTACCCTGGCCGTGGGGCCTTACCTGAAAAATACCTTTGCGCTGGCAAGCGGCCGGGAAGCATACCTTTCACCTCACATCGGAGACCTCGACAACTTGGAGACGCTCCAATTCTTCAATGAAATGCTCGCAAAATATGAGCGCTGGTTCAGGATCAATCCGGAGTTGATAGTACATGACCTGCATCCTGATTATCTTTCGACGAAGATCGCACAAAGATTGCCCGGGATCAAGAGGAGTGTACAGCATCACGTGGCACATTTTGTGTCATGCCTTGGAGAAAACCGGGTGGCAGAAAAATGCATTGGCATCGCCTTCGATGGTACCGGCTACGGGCTTGACGGCAAGATCTGGGGGTGTGAGTTCTTCATCGGGGACATACAAAGCCAGCAAAGAGCAGCACATCTGCAGTACCTTCCCCTCCCCGGGGGTGAATCGAGTATCAAGAAGCCGTATCGCATTGCGGTTGCCTACGCTTATTCGCTGCTTAATGAAGAACTGCAGATCACCGGTGATGCCGAAATGAAAATAATCCACAGGATGATCGACGAAGACAGTAACGTTGTATACACTTCAAGCATGGGACGACTCTTTGATTGCGTATCCGCGGTGCTTGGAATAACCAAAGAAATAACGTATGAA
The DNA here is from genome assembly GCA_029858255.1 of candidate division WOR-3 bacterium. Lineage (NCBI taxonomy): Bacteria > Pseudomonadati > Caldifarciminota > Caldifarciminota bacterium. The sequence goes on from JAOUFJ010000025.1 coordinate 27,381, forward strand.
GCCGAAGCCGCAATAAACCTGGAGTACATGGCTTCGCATACTACAAAAGATTACTACCCGTTCACGATCAAAGATGGCACACCCATGGTAATCGTAGTAAAGAAAACCCTGAGGGCGATACTCCGTGACATGAAGCAACGGATCCCCCAAGCGTTAATATCAACGAAATTTCACAATACAATAGCAGAGTTCTCCTTCGATGTCGCCGATAAAATAAGGAAAATCCATGGGCTGAAAAGCGTTTGCCTTTCTGGCGGTGTTTTTCAGAACCGGTTTCTCTTGAACCTGATGATCAACCGCATGGAAAAAGGTGGATTCAGAGTGTACACGCACAGGCAGTTGCCGAACAACGACGGTTGCATATCTTACGGACAGGTAATTTCCGCGAATGCGGAAAAGTGCACATAAACGTATATGTCACAAGTTTGCTGGGCGGAGAGATTTTTGGAACTAGACTGGCTCAAACGTCCGAATATTTTCTTTCTCATCTTTTTGTTCATCTTCGTGCGTGTTCCAATGCTCTTTCTGGGTTTCGGCCTGGATCCCGATGCCTGGCGTGTCGCGAATTCAGCCTTTGACTTACGCTACCACTTCGTATACCACACATCCCGGTTTCCGGGTTACCCGCTGCCTGAATTCATTGACTCGCTGCTCATCAATTTTGGGTGGACGGCAACGAACAGCCTGACCATGCTGCTTTCTCTATTGTCCGTTCTCACCTTCGCATATTTACTGAAAGAGAACAAAACAAGCAATAAGGGATTACTCACGGTAACTTACGCATTCACGCCGCTGCTCTTGATAAACAGCACCAACAGCATGGATTATATGTGGGGTCTTTCATTTGTTATATTCTCTTGGTATTTTATCGTACGCAGGAGATTCATCATTGGCGGGATAATGATGGGCCTGGCGGTGAGCGCAAGACCACAGGTGACGTTATTCCTGATACCTTTCGTGTTTCTGCTGGGCAGGAGCGATGTCCGAAAACGGCATATTATCCAATTCGTCCTGGCATCACTAGTTATATCAATCATTGCATTCATGCCAGTGTATATGACCTATGGATTTGGCTTTATTCACCATTATCCGCCGCGAACAACTTGGCTTCAAACAGGATACGGAGCCATAAAGCACTTCGGACTTCCAGGTCTGGTGGTGCTGATCTTGATAGGTGTTACATCTCTGAAGGGTTTCCGAGTGATGATGTTCAAACCTACGAAGAATGACCTTTTCATCTTGTTGTCACTGATAATAGCCTTTCTTTCATTCGCCGTGACTCCATACCATTTCGAATATTTGATTCCAATGATTCCGTTTGGGCTTGTTTTCATTTCCCGGGTCGCGAAAAAACCGCTGTTAATACTATTCTGTTGCTTCGTGCTATTACATGGATTTTTGACATTCGCCAGTATACAACACGCCGGGGAAGGTCATATCAGTATCCGCGCCGTGGATGACGGAGCGGTAATCAAAAATATCACGGCTCGCAGGAAACAAATTGCCGATGCAACAAAAATTACGGAAGCTGATGTCGCAGCTCATAGCGTGATATTGGTCGGACCCTGGCTACCGATGATTGCATACCTTGGCAATGATATTTCCTCGACAGAGGGCACGAAAAAATTGTACGACAGCAACATACAGGAACAAGGTGTGTGGAACTTCCGGCATCAGCTCTGGTATAGATATCTCATTGACCTCGATGAACTGACCCTACTGCTAAGTAACAATTTCGGGGCATACTATGTCAATGGAGTACGCGAGTATACCCGCGAAATATACGGTTACGACCTGAACGACCATGGGGCGATACTGCTTGAACTATAGATGGTTGAATGTAGTACGTTATGGTAGCTGGTGTGGACAATTGTTTTGCTTTTAGGCGTCTTTCACCTATTACACATAATCATACCCAAACGTACGGCAACACCATATAACATAAACCTTCGACATTCGAAATACAGAACGAACACCGGGCAAATCATCATTCGTTTGGCGGTAACGAAAGACGAAACGGTATCGTAATCGTATTTCGTTGGTCGTATTCGTAATCTACTTGATTTACGGCTGTTCTTGGATATAATATATGAAGAAAGGATGGAAACTGAGACATGTGTTTAGGGGTAGTTGGACGCATAGACGAGATAAAAGGCGAGACGGCAATCGCCGAAATACTGGGGGTGCGTCGTGAGATTTCTGTCGTCTTGGTCCCCGAGGCAAAAATCGGTGATTACGTTATGATACATGCCGGTTTCGCTATCAATTTGATGGACGAGAAAGACGCCCGCGAAACCGAAGAAATGATCATTGAAGTACTAAAACACTCATGATGCGCGCATACTTCTTGACATTATTGAGTGCGTGAATACCATGCTAATCGCAATTTTGTTTCTGCTTGGCAGTGACTTCCCGGTATCTGTAGAGATCGAATCGCAACACCGTCCAGTAGTGGAATTCACCAATAACCAGTTCTACACCTTTTGGCAAGACCTCCGATTCTATCCATCTGACCGCTCAACTTTTGCGGCAAGAGTTACTGAGGAGGGACTTGTCCTCGACACGAACGGTGTGCTCCTGATGCGTGACCGTACAATAAGTGTTGATGCCGCATACGACGGAACAAACTTCTTGGTTGTCGTCCAGGACAGTTGTTGAAACATGTCCGATATCTTCGGCGTGCGTGTCACGGCCGACTTGGATATCATCGATTCCTTGATAATCATCTGTAACGATGCCGGCGGTCAGACAGAACCATCCGTAACTTGGGCCGGGCAAAATTACTTCGTCACCTATCTGGATGATGTTTTTGACACGCGTGCCGGAATAATAAAAGTGCAGCGCGTAAGCCCTCAGGGAGTTATTTTGGACAATGGCAATACCGTGGGAACAGGCGACTACAATCCAGAGATAGCGTATGACGGAAATCGCTGCCTCATCGTCTGGTCCGAGGAATTCCAGGGTGTCGTTGGAAGGTTCATTGACGCGGGCGGACAACCTGAAGGTCCCAGTTTCTACATTGGGATGACCCAGGGCGTATCGACGCTACCCGCCATCAAATTCGGCAGTCAATACTACCTCATCGCATGGGCTGATTTCTGCCCTACCGGTACCGATCAGGATATCTATGGTCAACTCATATCCGTTGACGGAAATCTCATCGGCGATAGGATACTGATCGCAGAAGGGGCGGCTAACCAGAATTCCCCGTCGGTCACTTTCGACGGGAGCGACTTTCTGGTGGTGTGGGTCGAGAATCTCAACGGTATTTGCGGGCGATTCTTAACAGAGAACGGCATGCCTGTCGGCTCTGAGTTTCTCATATCAGACAATAGCGCCTATGAACGACAGTATCCGTCAGTAGAGGCTGGGACTGAATATTTCCTAACGATCTGGAACGAATTTCACACCGATTTCGACATCTATGGTAATACCGATATCAACGTTGGCATCATCGAGAATCAGGTGAGTACACCGGTGGTAGGTGTGCCGATAACAAGCGGCCAGATCAAAAAATATATTAGCAAGGACGTAAGATTGTACGACATACTCGGGAGAAATGTATCCAGAGACCGTATCAGTCCAGGTATTTACTTTTTTGAAAACGAACTCAGGGAACTCGAGAAAATAATAGTCATACGATAACTTCGCCGTTCGTTACTCCGCAGCCGAGAGAGCATTAACGATTCGCGGCAACGTCTCACCTGCTCTTGTCATTATCGAAACGTCGACAGTACGGCTGAAAGGTGTCGGTTCGAGGTTTATCTCTATCGTTCTGATACGGAGCTCTTTCGCAAGCCCGGGGATTGCAGCTGCAGGCCAGACAACACCGGAAGTTCCACAGAACACCGCCACCTGGGCTGTATTCAGATAGTCCAGCGATTCAGCCCAAACCCTTGAAGGGATAGCCTCACCAAACCAAACAACGTCTGGCCGCAACAGCCCCCCGCAATCGCATCTGGGTAACTCATGAATAGATTCGTCAATGCAGGTGAACGGATTCTCTTTTCCGCATTCAGAGCAGCGAACCCGGAAGATGTTGCCGTGGATCTCCAGCACCTTGCGTGAACCTGCCCGATAGTGCAGGTTGTCCACGTTCTGGGTCAAAAGAAGAAAACGTTCAAACATCCTCTCCAACTCAACGATCGCGTAATGCGCAGGATTGGGCTGCGCCTTAAGAATGATGTTCTGCCGCCATCGATACCAATCCCATACAAGACCCGGATCCCTCTTGAACGCATGAGGGGTGGCCAGGTCTTGCACTGAGTAGTTCTTCCACAAACCATCTGTACCCCGAAATGTCGGTATGCCGCTTTCCGCAGACACGCCGGCACCGGTCATCACGAAGACAGAAGTTGCGCCTCTCAGGATCTCAACCGCGCGTTGGCAGAGTTCTTCCTTTGGATTCAAGTTTGGATTTCGACTCGCGGGTTTATGGATTTGTCCAGCGCCGATCCGCCGGGCACGAACCGGTATTAGAATCTGTAATAGAAACCGATCCGCCCGTCATCAGTATCAAGCCCGAATTTCTTCTGCTTGCTGAAAAGCAAAACATCAACCATAGATACGATGCGGTTGATGATGGCGAATCCGGGCATAAAAGAAGCACGACGCCGGTTCTCGCGTGACCGTCTTCTCTGCTCCCAGTAGTAACTCCGGCTGCCAATACTATCCCATGCCCATTCATCTTCACCGAAATAGGCGTTGGCATCGATGTACTGCTGCTGAAGTTCTGGGTCGTTTGGAAAGTACAAACTCGCATACCGTTCCACCATTAAATTGTGATCGGCCGATGTGAGAAAATCCTCCACGGCGTCGTAATACGCATCGTCGCTACGCAAAGGATTAGCGTCGGCGTGGTCAATTGCAAACGCACGCGCGGAACCATCGATTCGCTTTCCCCAATAATTGAAACCGAAATAGGATAGCCAAATCGCACCTTCGACGATGAAGAACGTCTGGGCTTTTGTCTTGTCGCCCTGGATCATTTGTCCCAAGCCCGGAACCATGATCGACGCCATTACCGGATTTAAAGCCTGGACCAATATGAGTGAAATACCTAAAACCACAAAACCTCCTACCTCAGGACAGCAAACTTCTTGAATTTAACTTCACTCCTGCTCGCATTTTGCGCTTTGACGCGTAGTATGTATAACCCATTTGACTGTCTCGTAAAATCAAATTCTACTTCATTGTACTCATTCTGGGTTGCGCTTGACAGCACTGCCTCGCCTATCGTACGTCCGGTAATATCAAGTATCTCAACGGTAACATCCGCAGCTTCGCTCAGGAAAAAACGCGCGCGTCCAAGATTCTGTACCGGTGAAGGATACATATAGAGATTACCAAGCAACGACGCGGACACCTGAACATCCGACAACTGGCCGGTGAAATACCCTGCATTATTCGGTGCATTCATGTAACCCTGCCATGAAACCCGCGCACCGGGGAAATCCCAGACGTATAATCTTCCGTAATCACTACCGCAGGCAAGTTCGATATCTCCGTCACCATCCAAGTCGAGTATCACACCAGGACTGGAGAAACCACCTTCACCAAACAACGGAGAGAAATCGAATTCCATCTTGCGGTCGTTGATAATCTTGAGATATCCGGTTCCAAGCGAATCCGACGTCGCGAGGCCAAAGGCTATCTCCTCACTACCACTGCCATCAAGATCGGCAATGACCAGGGGATTGAGCAAAAAATCATCATAATGGATCGGAAAATTCTCAACTGACGTCCCATTTCTGTTCGCGACATATAGCGTCTTGCTGCTATTGGGCATTATGATTTCGAGAAATCCATCATGGTCGACATCTGCAAGTGCCGGCGTGTAGTAGAATATTGTATCAATCAGAATATCGAACTTCGTCTCCAGAGTATCCTTATTGTATATGTATATCGTACCGTATCCATTAATGGTCACGGCTTCGTTTTCACCATCGCGATCGAGATCACCCACAACCGGGGACGCGTAGGTGAGCATGTTATGAATTGATTCGGTGAACTCGCGAACGACACCTTCGCTGTTGAGTATCCAAAATCTGCCGTCCGAACCGAGCACACCCAATTGACGTTCCGCCTGGTCAAACACACAAGGCGTCGATATGAGTTCCGTATTCAGGTAAATCGGATATTGACTGATATTCTGCCCCCCGCTTGTGAGACAATATAGCATGCGGTCCTTGCTTCCGAATATTATCTCGTGGTCAGAATCTCCATCGATATCAAAAATCAACGGGGCGCCCACTATAACATCACCCGTAGCAAAGGGAAAATTGGGAATCGTACTCAGATCGTTGCCGTCCAGACAGACCATGTTGAAACCGGAACCGAAGGCGATATCATCCGCGCCGTCACCATTGATGTCACCCACCGCGAGAAAAGTACTGATCTGTCCAACGAGGCTGCTTGCATAGGCGCTGCCATCATGATTAAAAACATAGATACGCCCGCCATCGGTGGCGACAATAATTTCCCAATCGCCGTTGCCGTCCAGATCGCCATAACTGACTTCCTTCACGCCGACTCCGAGTTGTGCCGATACTGGAAAACCAGCCTGGTATAGATTGAAGTCCACCGAAATACCCATCACCGTATCAAGCGGCGAAAGGATTTCTATATCAACAAGTGATTTACCGTAATACGCATCGGAGTTCGGATTCGTAGAAGGGCCGAAATGATAATTCGCCTTGCCGCTATCGTCAACAAAAAACAAATCATACCTGGAGCCGTAATATTCCAAGGAATCACCAAAGTAGTATGCATCAAAATGCTGAATACCGTCTGCCTCTTCGAGATCAACACCCTTGTGCTGGGGATCAATCTGCATTGTATTACTCGCGAAGTACGCATTCACTATGTTGTCGTCGACGTGCCATATGGCAATACCGCTCGCCGGTAAGAAAAAATCAAATTCTCCATTATCCACATATACGGGCACTCCATCCTCGGCGTCAATAATGATCGTGTCTTTCTGCACTATGTCCTGCTGGCGGTTTTCGATCAGGAAGAATTCAGTTTCCGAAATAGGCACTTTGAGCATCGTCTGATCTGCCACGCTATATTGTGTGGTATCAATGGCCGAAGCCCGAATTGTCAACAGGCTTTCGGCGGAAGTGATGACGGTCGGGGTCACCCAGCCCAATACGTATCGGGGCCATGCCCCCATATTCGCAGGTATCGAGCCTTCAGGCGCACCGGCAGCGGGACTACCTACCCAACCACCTGTGCCCATCAGATCGAATGCGCCCACGCCATTAGACCAACCCGTGATATCGTACAGATCAGGCAAATTGAGGATGTGTCCGAACTCGTGAACGACGGTACCCACAGCGCCGAGCATATACTCACCCACTCGTGCCATCTCGGCGTTCACGCTGACCGGGAAATCAATGGTATCGCTTCCACCGTTCGCAAGAATGTGCGGGACACCGAGATAGAACTCAAGTGCACCGGGTGGAATCGTCGCCGAAGGTATATCACAGAATCTGAAGAAATTGATGCTCGTCTGCCACTGAGTACCAGCATGAAAGATTATGATCGCGTCATAGTCAGAAAAATCAACCGTCTCATCGAGATCTGCAGCAGCAACTGCATCAGCCAGGATGCGGACAAGCCCCATCTCCATAGCATATGTGTTGTAGTATACAAAACCATTATCGGCATCGTATTCGACGAAACCACTGTAGTATCTCATCTGATGTGGCAACTGGTAGCTGGCAAGATTATGATCGGGCTTAACGGTGTAAGTCACATTACAGTTGCCAAAAGAATTAACTTTGTAGTAATTGGTTAAGAATTCCATAGTGCGCGAAAAATAGATACCGCTGTGTGGCGGGTCGTAAAACAAACCATCATCCGGTATACCAAAACCCGTCAGATCCATTTTTCCATCGCCGGTCGTGCACACCTCGTCATCTTCAACAAACTCAACCTTCAAGACAAGAATGTTTAGATCCTGTCTGCCTTCCAGCGGTAATGGAGCCCGGAATCCCCGGAACAATCTTAGATTCGTAAACCGCCTGACCGGTATCCTCTGACTACCCATATCAGAAGCCAACTCGACCGTAAGTTCTGCGGCAAGAGGCGTTGGCTGGGGCATCTGAATTACCCGGTCCCTAACGAGTGTAATCTGCTCAGCACGGCTCAATAATGCGAGCACAACTAAAGCAAATATCCTATTCAAATTAACCTCCATCTTTTACCTAAGAATATCACTGAAAAATTCTTTCTTCCGATGATGTCGTCACGTCATCCCCGGCATTCGCACAACGACAGCACATCTGTTTCTTTTCGCTGCCATTTAACTGATTATTATAACAACAAACACCATAGTGTCAACATCGATAACTCTGACAATGTTCAAAATCTGAGCCGGTATTGATATTGAAGACTGTACTCGCCAGTGTCGTCACGCTCGACATGGATCTTATTTTTATCATCAATGAAATATTCCACGTTGAATTCGTTTGAAAAAGTTGTTATATCGTATGTGTAGGTGACGAAAAGATTACGCGAAATGTACTTTCCGACCGTTAGCTTTGTCTTTTCATTTGCCTCGAAGAAAGGTGTTTCGATTCGGAAATAATCGAGCCCCGTATATTGTTTGATTGCACGCGATACGTCGCCCTCCAACCAGGAGAGCAGACTATGGGGAATGACTTTGCTCATGTATTCGCCACGCTTGATCTGTTCAAGTTCCTGCCATGTGATATTAAGATTCAAATATGTCACGATATCCTGTTCGGTGTATTCACCGGGCGGGTCAGTAAAGAACTCGAATATCGGTTCTGAGATATGTCCGTAAAGATGCAAGATGATCTTGACACCCTCCCTCGTATCCATCTCGGCCCAGAAATCAACGTCCGGATCGATTACATCCTCGGGAATGAAAGTAACCTTGCCCTGGGTTATTGAGAGTATGTGATTCAACCAATAATAATTCCCTCGAGCGGTTTCCAGAACACCGGAAAGGTGAACTGGACCGCTCTCCTTGACGATGGAAAGTTCTCCGCCAAACTCAATATCTGCATCGCGATTCCTGAGCCATATATCTCTTTCTCCTCTAAGTCTTACATTCAACCGCCAATTATCATCGGGCGTCTCCTGCTCCTCATCGATCTTCATCCCGAATTCCAGGGGCACAACAGCTTCCTTGACTGAAATGTTCCCGTTATAATACATTACGCGATCACGCATATTCAGCGAGAAATTGCCGCTGCCTATACCGTAGGCAAAAGGAGGAAATTGAATTGGCGCATCAACGAAACTAAAATCAAAATTGAGATCTTTCACGCCAAACCGTTTCTCGAGTTTCACTACTCCACCGCCGGATATCGATTGTCCCGACAATTCCCGCCCGTTCGCCGGCGACATGAGCCCTTTGCCGGAGACAAAAACGATCCGATTGCCTTCAAACACTACGTCTGTAGTAACCGAGTCAAACTGGGATGCAATGACGCCAACACCAAATGATCCACCGTGTATCTTACCACCACCGCCAAATGAAAACTGCTGCAGGTTACCTTGAAAGCTGACTTGTCCGGTCATGAGTCCGGTCGGATTCTTTAAGAATCTCTTCAAGAAAACCAGCACCCAAACACCAACATCCTGAAATTTTGCCGAGAGATCCGAATGCTCAAGCGAGACAACGCCCCTTGCATCAAACACTTGAGCGTTATCATCATGAATGTGAAGAGAATCCACCAAGATACTCCCATTCTCGTGACGCCCGGACATTTCCAGATGCCCGTTCTTTAAACCCATAAAATCGATATTACGTGCACTGATCACTACACTGTCCTGTACAAACTCCAGATCGAGTACACCACGCATCTCTTCTCTCAGGCCCAGAAGTCTGCTGAATTTGTATAAATCAACCTCGGTGAGTTTGATCATGAAAGGCGCACTCGAGAATTCAAAATTGCCGTCGGCCAACGCCATTCGCACTTCACTGATTACGCCTTCCGTCACATCGAATTCTATCGTTTTCGTATTCCTGGTCAGAACCCGATTGTAATTGACAACCAGAGAGCAGATAGTACCTTGCAATCCCTCGCGTAATACACCTTCGACAAAGATCGTGTCTACCTTATCTGATGCAATGAATCTGAATGAACTGTC
>JAOUFJ010000026.1 GCA_029858255.1 candidate division WOR-3 bacterium
AACTAACCGGAGGTCAATATTGACAAATAACTAACTACCAAGTATAGTAAAACCTAATCAGGGGAACGCAATTTTTTCATAGGTGACCCCATTCCTACCTAAAGCTAAATGAAATCGAGATCGAAATTGCCAGGGCGGTTTCAGAACAAGAGAAAAGGAAGCAAGAACAGAAAGAGGAAGATCTTAAGAAAATTGAGGCAGAAAAAAGGATTAGACAAGTAGAACAAGAAAGAATTGCCAGATTCGCTGCCCTGAGGGATGGTTGTAATGTTATCGCAAATCCAGATGTTCTCACACGAAATGAAAGCATTCATAAAGGGAAAATGGTGTTGGTGTGCGGTCGAATATGTCAACTGGGAACACGAGTAGGTGGGTATTATTTTCTTACAAACGCATGTACGATATTAGAAAAAGATGCGAGACGGGGATTTGTAACGGAGAGCATTATGTGGATAGATTCAAAGATTGCTCTAGTCGAAGGTGACGTGATATGGGTACGTGGGAAATATATAGGCCTAAAATCATATAAGACAGTAATCGGGTTGGAGAAAGTGGTTCCCGAAATTGATGCTGTGTCTATATTTAATAGTGATTTCACACGCCAATTATATTGAAGAAATAACAATAGCACTAGTTCTAATCAACTACCAGGGATCGGCAGTCATCAAAACCGCCGATCCCTATCTCTGTGCGGTATTTGTGTGGTGCATTTACCAAAACAAACGGTAATAGACAGAAAATCCCAAAACGGTCAGAATGGGTGAAAGCATTGTCTGGCTTGCGTCTGCTTGATTTCTATCGGTATTTCGAAAGGTATGAAAGCGGAGGAAATTCTTGCGAAGAACAGAGGACAAGTGCTTGACTTTAGAACGTAGAAAGTTATATTAAATGGGGCAAAAAAGACAGGGGAGCAACCTTAGGATGTCTCTACTAAAAAATGAGCTTTTTTTCCCATTTCACCTGGAACTTGACAGAAGGGAATGGACAGAACTCACTTTCCCCTTTTTACAGACCGCTTAGATCCCTCTTTCAATTTACATATTATATTTGATCCATTGGGAATAAAGTACGCCATATGTTCCAATCCACAGCGGTCGTTAATAAACTGTTTGATTCGTTGAAGGTCATACATGCTGTGCACGTTAATGAATTCTGATGACGTGCCGGCATTATTCGTATATAGGATTATTGTACACCGCGAGAAGTTCTTCGCAGTTAAGAACGCGCTGTGTACGCCGATATCGATCTCGTTTTGTTGTAGATTAAGCAGATCGGGCAGGGATTTATGCAATGATCTTTCATAGACTTCATTTCCCATACCCTGTGGGAATTCGCCGAATACCACGACAATGCCTCCGGGTCGAGTAATAGATGCAGCCGTTGTTATTGCTCTTTGTGCACTGTAAAGATTCGCATCACTTGGATAACCGCCACAGCTTACATATGTCACATCAGAATATTGGTTAATAGTTACAGAATTTATTTCATTGCATAATTCACATGCTGCGTTAAAAGCAGTATCAATGTCATCCGCAAAGATACCGGCTAATTCACCACTGTTATTCCTTACCAACTGAATACTGTAATCAACATTCAGCAGGTGCGCTGCTTCTGTCATCTCTTCATGGATCGGGTTCTTACTTAGTATCCCCACTCCGACGTTCTCCAAGATCACTTTCGAGTGGTTTTCCCTGATATTCGCGTATGAAGCTACACCGGGTAAAATTATCTTTCTGCCTCCAGTATACCCAGCAAAGACATGAGGAGAAACTGAACTGAGCGTGACAATGAAGTCTGCTTCTGCCACGTATTTGTTGACGGACAATCTTGAACCGGTTGATAATTTCCCAACATCCCGAAGAAGTGCATTGTCGTTACAGTCATGATCGATGGTCTCCATATCTCTGAGGTTTCTATATCCATATGCCCGCTCATTCTCAGCCGTGGTATGCTTTGAATGCGTGCCATAGGCAATTACGAGATACTTCTTAATCCTACCATTTTGGTCAATCAATTTGTTCAACTCTGCGAGGAATTGCGGGTATTCGGGATTATTCCTGGTTTTATCTTCAACGATAACCGCCAGTGTTCGAATATTCCTGTTTCGCATGGTGCTCTTCAGGGGTTCGATCTTCTGCTTAAATTCAAAAAGGGCATCTGCTAACGGTGAATAATAAGAGGGAATTAGTATTCGATGAAGGCAACTTTTTTCAACCTCGACATCCACATACACCAATCCAAATTTGACTTTTATGCTAAACCCCACCGCTGGAGAGCGCTTGTCAGTATCTTCTCTATCATAGAATTGAACGCAACGCCATTCGATCTACAACACTGAGCAAGTGCCCGGTCAGGATGCAAAGTCGCATCTGCATTGAACTCGAGGAAGTAGTGTTTACCTGTCTGGTCCACCCTGACATCGAATACACCATAATCAAGTGGTAACAAGATATCATAAAGTTTATCACAATCCTTCAATACCTCGAAGACATCAGGTTGATCTATTGCTCGTGCTATTTTTTGATAAATACCTTCCTTTTTTTGAGCAAAAGGGTAAAACCTATCCATTAAGGGCGATCCATCTTCGCGTGTATCTTCAATAATACCTTTGAATTTTTTTACTTCGTTGCCAATATATCCTATCTTGTATTCCTTTCCAACAATGAATTCTTCGACAATTACCGGCATTTTTAGGTTCTGAAGGATGTAATTACATTGTTCATACAATTCCTCTCTATTCGAAACAACGGATCTCTCATGTACACCAATTGATGACCCTTCGTGAGCAGGTTTTACGATCAGAGGGAACTTCGGAAAATCCCATTGGTCCAAGGCACGAGCGTTATGTATATATATCCACGCGGGTGTCGGGATTTCTAGTTTGTCCATGAACGATTTCATAAAATGCTTGTTCTGGCTTATGAATTTAGTATACGGGTCAGCACCGCTGTAAGGTATTCGTGCAAGTTCATAGAGCGATGGTGCAAGTGCCATACGAAATCTTGATATAAAACCTACGGATAGGTTGAATATGAAATCAATCTTTCGCTTGAACTTATCCAAGGCATTCACCAGTACTTCAGGTGTACCAATAATAACCGTTGCGAACCCCAATTTCTCAATGGCCTGTTGTATTGCTGCTATTTCATGCGGCTCCCGCCAATGATAGAAATGATCGATAGTCTGATGCTCTTTTTTCTCACGGTCGGCATCCTCCCTCACTTCCAGAACGATACCGATGGTCTTAACCTTCACATTTACTCCATATTTTACTGGAGTAGAATTGGTTTGTAAGTGTCAGTTTTTGAGAACGTAAGCTTCCTCACACCGCTGCTCTTGATGATAAATCTCTCTGTCAACACCACCCAACCCTTCCTACCCTTTTGCGGATCAAAACCTGCGTTGCCAACAGATCTAGGCTCTAGTTCTTTCAAAACCCGATGTTTGATCTCTACCTTATATGGAAGCTCTCGGGGAGAATAGATCTGACAGTTCAAAAGGAGATCATTTCTATCTACGCTCATTCTGACTGCAATATCAGCTGGATGATCGTTCTTGAATTTAAGATCTCTCTGTGCATACACATATGTTGCATCTTTGCCAAGGTCTATGAAGCGGTTTTCCCCCCATATATCAGCACTATGATTATGCTTCTGCAGTATCTGCACATTGGCGAGCAAGGCGACATTGAACAACGCCGTGGAGATCTGACACAAGCCACCACCAACAGAACATGACAGCTGTCCTCCGACAATATTCGGACCTTCCTTAAAACCTCTTTCCTTTGTAGGTTCGCCGATCACTTTTTGCACTGAAAAGACCTCCCGGGGGTGCAGGAGAATACCGTCGATGATCCCGCAACTCCTTTCCATATTGCTAATTCTGTTTTCATTGAGCTCCCCTAATTCATCACGCCACTTGATTTTTGTCGGAAAATCAGCAATAAGGTACCATGTGCTCATGTCTCCCACCGTTTGCTTAGATGTGACGATCCTGGTATACCATCCGTTCACTATACTGTTCAGATCGTCCAGGAGGAGACGTAAGTTCTTGAACTTCATGCTCTTTGCTTCTATTTCATCTCTTCAATGTCCGGGTATGTCACCCAATGATTTTTCCAATTCTTGAATTTGATGATCGGTCTATTGTTCTCATCTCTTGTGTAGATGAAATTATCAGTACCATGTGGTTCCAAGGGAATATCATGTTTTCCCTCTATGTGGAATAGGGTGTATTTTGGAAAAGCCGGACCAGGTATTTCTCGTCTTATCTCAGATAGCAAATGTACGCCCCGTTTGACACTCAATCCTCTGTTGCATCTACCAAGTGTGAACGGTGCATAGTGAAAAATATAGTATGGAGTGATCCTGCGTTGGTACAATTTAAGGAGCAGCTCCTGTAATACTTCTTTCGTATCATTAACCCCGCGAATAAGCGGACTCCTCCATAAGATCAATGGACGGTAGCCTACTTCATCAAACAAACGAAGTTTCTCATCAACGATCGGAGATAGCTCTTTAGGATGAGCAAAATGAACTTCGAGTGCTGTCACATTATATTTTTTTATTATTTCAACCAGATCTGTATCGAACCGGAATGGATTAAAGGTCAAGGCTCTTGTGTTCAACCTGATCGACTGGATTGAATCGATCGAGGATACATCCAAAAGTATCCTTTCAAGGTTCTCGTTATCAAACATCAACGGATCACCGCCACTAATTATGATATCGCGGATCTGTGGATTATTCCTCAAATACTGTATTGTTTTCTTCCACATTTCTTTCGTACCTGCGACATTCTTGGTTTTCTTCTTGTCCATGATCCGTGAAGTCAAATAGCAGTAATTACAGTAGCCAAAGCAGCAATCTACCAACCGTAAGATTGCTCTATCAGGATATTTATGGTGGAGCATCCTTGTCGGTAGCTCTTCCGGGTTTTCCCAGTTTTCATGGATGCCATCATAGCATGATGTACCTTGAACCCCATCGTGTTGATCGAATCGAAATTGATTCCATATTGGATCATTAAACAAAGGATTCAAATCTTCATCCAGTTCCACCAAGGATAATGTATATGGTGTAATTGCGAAACTGTACTTCTTGATATAACATTCAAACGTTTGAATATCGGTTTGATTAATATTTGGGAAATAATCCTTTATGTTCGATGCATTATCAAGGCGATTCTGCAGTTGCCACTTCCAATTGGTCCAGAGTGAGTCATCAAAATCCTTGAATTTCCAGAATCTCTCCATCCGCTTCTATTGTATCTATAGTTCGCGGATAGTCAATTAGATGTTGCGAACGTTAGCGCACGTGGGACACCTTGGTCATCACAGTGATAGAATGTTAAAGTAAAACTGGTAGAGCCAGATTTGCTCACCCCCCTACCTTGTGCCAAATCTGTGCCATCTCGGCACCAAAACATATGGTAATGACAGAACCTTCAGAATGGACAGAATGGTGCGAGGTGATTGGCTTGTATTTGTGCGATTTCAATGAAGTCAGGGAGTGATTCATCAGAATCACTCCCCTTTTCTTTTTGGACAGTTCTTGGACAGTTTCTTGCCCAGAATGTATGGAATTGGGTACACTTCCGAGCCATAGCAAGACAATGCAAAATAGTGCTTTTTTCACCAAATTACGTAATATAAAGATCTTTCAAGATTGCTGTATTCGGATTCTCTCTCGATATCGAAGTCTCGATCTCTCGAGACTGAGATGGAAGTCCGTCGCTCTATCCAGTTGAGCTACAGGCGCTGGACTGATAACTGATACGGGATGACGGATACCAATTGAATTATACTGAAATACCCTAAGCCGTCAACAAATAGCCATCATTACAGGGAATAAAACAAGAGGCGGACGACGAAACAATCTTAGGGGCACTTGATTTCTGTCAAATGTTTAGCTGAGTTTCAGAGGAGCGAAGTCCCGTTACATAATTGAAAAAGAAATGCATGCGAGATCGGGGATCTGACCCCATTCTTATCAAAAATCGACTAAGAATCCCTGCTGGACTATCCACCAGACAGCACCATTTTGACCAGGTTGCGTTCGTCCAACCAGGTTGTAGGAACCCCCACTTAGGCACTGAGAACGGGTGGTTCCTGGCGGAAATGGGTGGGGTGAAAATTGACATGGTTTTGCCTGTTTGTTGTCTATAACATCCTGACGAGGTGGACTTTGTATTGACAGTACTATGTACATAGCTATACTTTCTGCGAAGCAAGAATAGTAAGAGTTACGATGAAAAATGCAATAGGAATTCTGCTGTTTTTGTTACCATTTGTGGTAAAATCTGCTACTGTAGAATGGAACATTGATCTAAATGTTGGTATATTTCATCCTACAGATACGATTTTGCAGAGATATTTCAACAGAAGCAATGTATGTACGTATGGTGTTAATTGTAGCGTAGTGAACATCAGAAATAATCTCGGAGCATTTTTTAAATTCCAAAGATTCTCGTTCGATGTTAGTGATACACTTGGAGATGAGCATGTGCGAGGGAATTGGTTTACCTTTGGCTTGGAGAAGGTTATTCCGATATCCCTTGTTTTTCTATATGGTAGATTAGGGGTAACACTACACTATGACAGTTATGACCTTTTCTTGAACAATATTCGCCTTGGTTTTCAGCCTGGCTTGGGTATTAGATTGAGTGTCACAAGACGAATAAAACCATTTTTTGAAATAGATTATGAGTATACTAGGTTATCTATTCCAACCTACGTGAATATGATTCCTACTCGTCATCAGGAGTATTTGGCTGGCAAAGATTTCCAAGCAGGTGGTATTTTGGTCAATGCTGGAATTTCATTTACTCTATGAAAAAGGCTAGCTTCAGCCGTCACCTCTAGCAGTGTGTTAAATTGACTCATAAAGATTTTATTGCCCTAAACGGCACCCTCAACACGGAATAGGAATGGAATAGGAATGGGAATAGGAATGTAGGAATGGGTGAAAACATTATCTGGCTTGCATTTGCTCGATTTTGAACGTAATTGCGGAAGTTACGAAAAATCATAGAATCGGATCCGTAGTCCGCCGCGTCTCTCTTGATTTCAAATTAAGATCTACGGACTTATAATCCGCAGTTTGTATTAATGATTTTCGTGCTTGACACACAGCACGATCGAACTACAATAAATCAGAACTTTCACTGAATTTTAGTAAACTTATAAGCGTATACAGGGAGGAAATCGTGACAAGTAAACAGAAGTACATATTAATATCCACTTCTATTATTCTGTGTCTCCCGTTGCTCGTATCCGCCCAATGGCTTGAAACAACGATCTACGTGCCAGATTCCCTCTGTGGAGTCATAATGCCTAGAGCATTCACATATAGCCTGCCGAACAACAGAATCTATGTTGGTGGTGAAGCAGGCAACTGCGTGATTACGATTGACTGTGAGACGAATGAAAAGATCGCTAGAATCCCTGCTGGCCCAGGTATTCTTTCTCTCTGCTACAATTCGACTGATGATAAAGTCTACTGCGCAAATTGTGATGGCGATAATTTAACCGTGATTGATGGAATAACTAATACCGTGATTACCACCATCACGGTCGGATTCAATCCTTATGCTTTACTCTATAATCTGACTAACAACAAGATCTATTGTGCAAATCGGTATAGCAATACTGTGACCGTAATCGACGGTACGACCAACAATGTGATCAGCAACATCATGGTTGGTGATGGTCCCTGTGCTTTTGGATACAATCCGGCCAACAATAAGATCTACTGCGCAAATCAGTATAGCGACAGCGTGACCGTGATCGACGGTGCTACCAATAGCGTCATTACTAACATAAATGTCGATAGCTGCCCTCGCGCTTTCGTTTACAATCCGACCAACAACAAGATCTACTGCGCAAATAGCTATGGAGATAATGTGAGCGTGATCGATGGAGTGACCAACAACGTTATTAGCACTGTCACAGTCGGTGATGGTCCTCGAGCCTTAGTCTATAATCCCTCCAACGACAAAGTATACTGCGCAAATCAATACAGCAATAATGTTACGGTGATTGACGGTGCGACTAACGGCGTGATTACCACCATCACGACTGGCAGTAATCCTTATGACTTAGTCTACAATCCAGCCAACAACACGGTCTACTGCATAAATAGCTACAGCGATAGCACAACCGTGATCGACGGAGCAACTAACAATGTGATTTCTACTATCGCGGTTGGTGATTGGCCTTGTGCTTTAGCCTACAACCCGACCGATGATGAGATCTATTGTGCTAATAGATATGGTGGTAGCCTGACCGTAATTGATGCAATCAACAATAGCATCATCAACACACTCGCGGTCGGCAGCTGTCCTTGTGTCTTTGCGTACAATTCCACAAGCAACACAGTCTACGCTGCAACTCAGTATAGCGATATTATCACTGCGATTGATGGCGTGACGAACACAGTAATTACAAATATCCCATCCGGTCGCTATCCCCAATCACTTATCTATAATGCCTTCACCAATAAAATCTACTGTGCAAATGGTGGAAGCAACAATGTAACAGTAATCGACGGAGCCACCAATCTTGTTATTGACACAATCACAGTCGGTCAAAATCCTTGTGCATTAGTACGTAATACAAACAATAATATCTACTGTGTAAATAAATATAGTGATAATATGACCGTGATCGATGGAGCGAACGACAGTGTGATTACCACCCTGAACGTCGGCACTAGTCCTATCAACTTAGTATATAACTCCACAGACAACAAGGTGTACTGCGCTAACCAAGGAAGCAATTCTATAACCATAATTGATGGTTCGACAAACAACATCATCACCAATATCACAGTCGGTGGTGGTCCATATGCCTTAGTCTATAATTCAACAGATAACAAGGTCTATAGCGCTAATCAGTACAGCGACAATGTGTCTGTGATTGACGGCGCGGGTGATAGCGTGATTACTACTGTGATAGTTGGTGATTGGCCTGTTGCATTGGTCCATAATTCCATAAACAACAAAGTCTATTGTGCGAATGAATCAAGCGACAATGTATCAGTAATCGATGGCGTGATCGACAGCGTGATTGCCACGATCACAGTTGGCAACGTGCCGTGTGCATTCGTTCACGATTTCGCCAATAACAATGTGTACTGCGCAAATTTTTCCGACAGTAGTGTCACCGTGATTAATGGTGCAACCGATAGTGTAATTACAAATCTCGTAGTTGGTGACAAACCTATTTCCTTTACTTTGAATCCTGTTCAGAATCGGATCTACGTAGCAAATTACTATAGTTCAAGTGTTTCGGTGATTTGCGACTCGGTAACGGGAATAGACGAGTTATCGCAAAGCACTTCGTACTTAACTTTGGCCGTCTATCCCAATCCGACAAAAACGGCACTCACTATTCGTGCTTACGGACCGCTGCGCAATGTCAGGATATATGACATCCTTGGTGAATTAGTAAGAACAGTGACTTTGACAAAATTTGATAATGTAATCACAGTCTCGATGAATAACATGAGCGCCGGCGTTTATTTTGTGAAGGTGAATACCGAAGACTCTGAGTTAATCAGAAAAGTGGTAGTGACAAAGTGATATTCGCTGGAATAAGTAAGTGAAAGGGAAGTAACCTAGATTACTCCCCTTTTCATTTGGTCCACTTTTGGTCCAATTTAAGCATAGAATACACGGAATTAGGTAGAATTCTACCGTTTCTCTTTATCAGCATTTTCAATAATAAGGAAACGAGTATCCTCGTCCCGAAAGCGGGACGGGACGTTCAATAGCGAGAAAGAGCAAAATTCCCGCAAAGCATTGATACACCGTAATCTCAGCGAATTCAAAGTGTAGTGTAATCGCATTCGAAGCCCGTATCGTCAAAAACATCGGAAGTTGAGAAGGTAAGAAGTTAAGAGGCTAAGAAACAGAACGATACTAGCGGAACCGATCGTCTTTTAGTAATTTCGAATTTCGCAACTCCAAATTCAAAATGTTGTTATAACAGTAATAACGGACTAAACGAGAATAACGAGCCAAACGAGATTAGCGATTATAGCAGAAATATCAATGCAACGCCAATGACGGCAATGATCGTTCCGAGTATGGCTCCGGTACTGATCTTTTCTTTGAATATCCAGTATGACAAAGGAATCAGAAGAATCGGCGGCAGTGCCATGAGGGTCGATGCGATGCCTATGTAGGTGTTCTGGACTGCCACGAGCGACAACCATACTCCCAGAAAAGGTCCGAAGAACGCGCCACCTATCATTGCCGTTGCACCTTTTCTATCGTTAAGCTTAACCACAGTCCGTGGTACTCGACCCCGAACGAGCGTAATCAGCCAGAGTAGACACGCTGCAACGAAGACCCGGATTATGTTGCCAGAGAGTGCAGAGTAATTGTCGGCGAGACCCTTTTTGGATAAGATCAGACCGAGTGCCTGGCCCATCGCGCCACCAATGCCACACATGATGCCGAGGATGTAGTGATTTTTTTTGTGACCGTTGTTCCGACGTTCTGCGACCACCCATATAATACCAGCAATCACAATTGTAATGGCAAGGAGTTGGGTGAAATCGAGCAACTCGTCCAGAAATAACCATGCAATGAATGTTCCGAAAACCGGGACGAGTGCCATTAACAGCATGCTTATTCTGGCGCCGAGCAATACAAATGCCCGGAACAGTAGCATATCACCAATGGCAAAGCCGATAATCCCGGATAATCCAAACCAGAACCAGTGGTGTTGACTGGCGGCAGTCGGAAAGAACCCTCCAAACGTTACGAAATGAGCGATCATGAGCAGAATCAACGCTACAACCAGTCGCAGACGGTTCACCGTATTATGACCGAGTCGTCGTGAGGATATGGTGAAGAGTATCGAACCAAAAGACCAGCAGAGTGCCGTACCGATGGCTGCGAATTCACCGAAATAGCTGGTCACTGATATGTATTCTGGTATCTAGTATCTAATTATGCGGGTATTTTGGGATACGGATAATCTTGAGTCAGCGAACTGATCAATGCGTAGGCGGCTGGGTATGATGGTTCCGACGACAATATAAAGACGGACCGTATTGTGCGCTCGATGAGCGATATTTGTCGTGTAGTTAATCTCATGCATCATACTGCGATTCATTTCAACACGTAGTATACGTTTTTATCATGAATTGTCAACAAATATAAATTGACGCTCCAGGAGAGCGGCAACCGTTTTGTTCGTGATGTTATGGATGTCCTGTCTTCTTCTTGTGTTGCTCTCCGCTGCTCACATCTATCCTGCAAGTTTGGTGATTGACATAATATGGTGGTACAATATAATACTAGGAGAAACGAAAGGCAGTTGTGCTATGTTTGTGAATTGCTCTTATTTATGTGTTATGTGCGATAGAAAGGTGCATTATGCATGAAACAAGGATATTGATCGCCGATGATGATGAAAACATAAGGAAATCACTGTCAGAATTGCTGACAGGAGATGGACATTATGTTCTGGCAGTAGAGGATGGATATGCTGCAATTGAGGCCATCGCATGCGACCAGTGGGATTTGGTGATTCTGGACGTAAAGATGCCAAAAATCGACGGGCTCGAAGTATTGAAAAGAATTAAGGAATCTAATTCTGGGGCGGATGTGATAATAATTACAGGATATTCTACCGTAGAAAATGCTGTTGCTGTTATGAAAACTGGCGCTGCAGACTACATCGTGAAACCATTTACGCCCGATGAGATACGTATTCGCATACGTAACATTATTGACAGGAGACTAATCACAGCTGAGAACATATATCTGCGGCGGGAATTGGAGGAGCGATTCAAATTCGAGAATATCATCGGAAAGAGCAAAGCGATGCAGGAAATCTTCAGACTGATCGAAAAAGTCGCACCGACTGATTCAACGATTCTAATACGCGGGCAGAGCGGGACAGGGAAGGAACTAATCGCTCGGGCTATTCATCAACATTCACTTAGAAAAGACGAAAAATTCATTGCCGTAGATTGCGGCGCTCTGCCGGAGACTCTTCTTGAGAGTGAATTATTCGGCCATGTGAAAGGTTCATTTACAGGTGCAATAGTCACAAAGAGTGGCCTTTTGGAAGTGGCAAGTGGGGGGACGTTTTTTCTTGATGAAATCGGAGACTTGAGCCCTGGTATGCAGGCCAAGATGCTGCGGGTTCTGCAGGAAAAAGAATTCAGACAAGTCGGTGGCGTAAAGAATATTAAGGTTGATATTCGACTGGTTGCGGCAACGAATCAGGATCTGGAAATGATGATCAAAAAAGGGATGTTTAGGGAGGACCTCTTCTACAGGATCAACATCGTCCCGATCCATCTGCCGCCATTGAGGGAGCGGCAGGAAGATATTCCTCTCTTTGTAGATCATTTCCTCAAGGTGTATAACGAAAGGCGTAATAAGCGAATAAAGGGTTTCACCCCTGAAGCGCTGCGTATGCTTATTGAATTTCATTGGCCTGGGAATGTGCGTGAGTTGGAAAATATAATCGATCGTATGGTGATAATGAGTGATAGCGAAATTATCGATGTGGAACACGTACCAATATATATCGTCGGTAATCGGGTCTGTTTCAAAATAACCGCTGCTCGGACCGCCGCCGAGCTGAAGGAATTGAAAAAGCACATAAGAGTAGAGGCGGTCGGGAACGTTGAGAAGGCGTTTCTGACGGAAGCACTCAGACGGAATGAGTGGAATGTAAGCAAGGCTGCTCGTGACGTGGGGATGCAAAGGCAGAATTTCCAGGCAATGATGCGAAAACACGATATTCGCCCTTAGTCTTAAACACCCGCTAGATTCTACCCTTACTACAATCTGCATATTCATTTCATTCATGCATACTATTTACATGCATCAGTTGAAAGAAAATTCTATTAAATCACAGGATATTTTTACATAGGTGCATATTTTAGCTTTTCCTGACTAATTTGACTACAAGGGGCACGATGACGCGTAGGCTAATATTGGCGAGAATGGTCGAAAAATCGGACTAAATTAACGTTTTAGATATCGTGTGTTTTTTGGTGATGGGTCGGCACATATTTTGCTATTAGCAACTAATATGCGAACCGGAGACCGAAGGTCCTTACGCAGGCATGCACATATTGCCGTCATGGACAGCGATCGTGAATGCGTTGGGCTGCTGCTGAAGGAGTTGAGAAACTTGGGCTATAGAGCAGAGGCAGTCGAGCAGACCAAAACGTTGTTAAGGATGGTCAAAGATGATCTCATTGACGTCTTGATTCTCGCCGTTGATGCTTGGGGAGGTGGGCGTTTTGAGCTGATCCCTTTGATAAAGAGACTGAACAGATCGCTTCCTATTATTGTGACTTCTGGTGATGATTCATTGGAGACGGCCGGTAAGGTAAGGGAACAAGGTATCCTATTCTATGCAATCAAACCACTGGATATGCATGAGATTGAAATAGTTCTGAAGAAGGCATTAGCACGAGCGTCAATTTGTCAAAAGCCGATCACCCTGGTAAAACAAACACATGCAGGGAACGGACTCGAACATGACATTTTAAACATCAACGAAGCCAGTAAGATTCTGAAACTGAGCAGGAACACCTTAACAAAATTAGCCAAGCAAGGCGACATACCAGCATGCAGGATTGCGAACCGGTGGTACTTTATCAGGAATCAGATCTATGAATGGATGAGGATTAGGGCAGCTGGGAACCAATGTAATTATAGCACACTGATCCTTGAAACAATGGATGAAGGGGTGGCGGTTGTTGACAGAAGACTCAGAATAATCAGCTGCAACAGTGCTTACCTCAAGGCACTGGATGTCCCCCGAGACCGTGTTATTGGGGAACCCTGCTACCGGGTCAGTCACCGCTCAGTCAGTCCCTGTGACGAGCCTATATGTCCTGTCCGGAAAGCCTTCAGAACGCAGCAGGCCGTAAAAGTCCTACATGTCAACTATGACAATGAAGGTAAGGAACGTTACTGTGATGTAGTTGCGCTGCCGATCAAGGATGCTAATGGCAAAATCAATAGTGTGCTTGAGATTATTAGAGATAACACGGAAATATACAGCCTCAATAGACATCTCAATAGTGTAATGCGGTTTTTCGCACGCGAGTCAAAGGCGACGCTAGGTACAGTTATGATGAACATCAGTGCACTCGCTGATGAGAATTTGTCCACAGCAATTGAGAGACCAAAGCGGGATGAGATGCTCGCCAGTTCATTATGCAACCTTAAGCTCATGCAAGACATGATAAGGAATTACATATTATCCTATCAAGCAGAAAACGGAAGACTGCAATGCAACAAGAGCATAGTTGATATTGTTCATGACATAATTGAACCCGTCATATCCGAAACGATACCGTTTCTTCGCAAGAGGGCAATGTCAATCGACGCTGCTACTGGAAAGTTACGACCTGTCTTTTGTGACCTCGAACTCTTGAAGGTCGCATTCACTAATATGATTGCTGGTGTGGCGAAATATGCAATGAACACATCCAAGATTCGGTGTTCAACTGAAACATATGAAGATTTAGATATTGTCGTGTCAGGTGTAGGTGTCTCAATCCCACATGAAAAATTTCAGGCTATTTCGGACGGCATTTTGGATGTCGAGCATAAGGAAATGAGCGATGCGGATATGGGACTGCACATCGCAAAAAGGATCGCTGAGATACATGGTGGTATGTTGAGCATTGAGACAGGATATATTATCGAAGATAAACATGTCCCATTCGATGAATCTCGGCTGCATGACAGAAGTAACCTTTCAGGGAGAGTTAGTCAGACAGAATTTGTGAAATTTAGGTTGAGAATCCCACATGTTGATGCACATTGGGAATACGGAGGTGACAAGTGAAGTCTAAGAGAGAAATTCTGATAGTGGACGATGATGTTGATTTCGTAGAGGCCACAAAAATCGTTTTGGAGAAAAGTGGCTATCATGTTGAAACGTGCCTGTCTGCGGAGGCATGTCTTGAAAAATTGAAGACAATTGACCCCGATCTAATCATCATGGACGTCATGATGGAAACCGATCATTCCGGATTTGACCTTTGCCGAGAAATCAAACGGAATTTGAAGACCAAAGATATCCCGGTTCTCATGTTGACCGCCGTGGAGGAGAAATATCCGATGAATTTTGAAAGTGCTGCCGGTGACGAAACCTGGCTGCCAGTTGACGGTTACATTGACAAACCAGTTGAGGCCGGTGTGCTGCTGGAACGTATTAATAAATTACTGAGTTAAACCTGGCGTTATGAGAGACAACGGTAAGACAGGCGCTACACTTGTGGTCGGTGGAGGCATAGGCGGTATCCAGGCTGCATTAGATCTTGCGGATTCTGGATTTAGAGTCTATCTGTTAGAGAAAAGCCCAAGCATTGGTGGCGTCATGGCTCAGTTGGATAAAACCTTTCCCACTAATGATTGTTCAATGTGCATACTCGCGCCGAAACTGGTCACTGTTGCCAGGCATCCAAATATTACCGTCATTACCGATGGGGATATTGAGCAATTGTCCGGTGACGCGGGTGATTTCGTTGTTACGATAAGGAAAGAACCACGCTACGTTGATGAGGAGAAATGCACGGGGTGTGGACTCTGTATGCAGAACTGTCCCGTGCGCCAGATACTATATGATGAATCTCAACCCGAAGATCTGCGGCTTGATCCTGCTGAAGTCGCACAGATTGAGGCAATACTTCAGGATTACCGAGATAGGAAAGGTGTTCTGATGCCCGTTCTTCAGGCCATCAATAATGCCTACAACTATTTTCCAAGAGAACTGCTTAAGTACATGGCACGTGAGCTGAAGATTCCACTGAGTTTGATCTACAACGTTGCTACGTTTTACAAGGCATTCAGCCTGAAAAAGCGGGGCAGGTATGTAATAAGAGTCTGCCAGGGAACGGCGTGCCATGTTCGTGGTGCAAAGCGCGTCTTAGAGGAATTCGAACGTGTCCTGGGTATCGAGTCCGGTAATAATACGGATGATCTTCTGTTTACACTGGAAACTGTGAACTGCGTAGGTGCTTGTGCACTCGCACCAGTCATAATGGTCGGTGATGAGTATTTTGGTCAAATGACACCGGGAAAAGTGCAGACCGTCATTGACAAGTATCACAAAGAAGGAAAAGGCTATGCCGAATAACAGCGCTGACAATTACATCACCGCTAAACAGTCATCATTGCGGGTAAAGCGATACTGCATTAGTATTTGCGGCGGTACAGGATGCCACGCGTACAAGTGTGAAAAGGTTAGTGAAGCGTTTGTTGAGGAAATAAAAAGAAGGCAGGTAGAAGCTGATATTGAAGTCAAGACCACGGGCTGTCACGGATTTTGTGAGAGGGGTCCGATTGTCGTCATATATCCTGATCACACTTTCTATCAGAGGGTAAAACCCGAGGACGCGTCACTTGTC
Organism: candidate division WOR-3 bacterium; assembly: GCA_029858255.1. Taxonomy (NCBI): domain Bacteria; kingdom Pseudomonadati; phylum Caldifarciminota; species Caldifarciminota bacterium. The sequence goes on from JAOUFJ010000026.1 coordinate 16,404, forward strand.
ATTGAAAGCCTTCTGAACGGCAAGAAAGTCGTCGAGCATTTGCTGTACGTTGATCCAATCACGCAAGAGAGGGTGACGAGTGTCGATGAAGTATCATTCTATAAGAAGCAGTGCCGATTGATCCTTGGTAACAACGGTAAGGTGGATCCGGAGAAAATCGAGGATTACCTTGCCGTTGACGGCTATAATGCGCTCAGATCGGTGCTGTTCGGCATGGCTCCAAAGGCTGTGGTTGATGAGATGAAGAAATCTGGCTTGCGTGGGCGTGGCGGTGCTGGTTTCTTAACCGGCCAGAAATGGGAGATCTGCAGGCGCGCAGATGGTGAAACAAAGTATATCGTATGCAATGCTGATGAAGGTGATCCCGGCGCCTACATGGATCGAAGCGTCTTAGAAGGCAACCCCCATAGTGTATTAGAAGGAATGGCCATAGGTGCCTATGCAATCGGCGCAGAAGAAGGGATCGTCTACGTGCGTACCGAGTATCCTCTGGCAATAAAGAATCTTCGGACGGCTATTAAACAGGCCCAGCAAGCCAATTTTCTTGGCGACGATATACTAGGTAGTGGATTCAACTTTTCGGTGCGGATATGTCAGGGCGCTGGTGCTTTTGTCTGTGGTGAAGAGACGGCTCTGATAGCGTCTATTGAAGGTGAACGTTCACCAGAACCCAGGGTCAGGCCGCCGTATCCTGCTGAAAGCGGTCTCTGGGGTCATCCGACGAATATCAACAATGTCGAAACGTGGGCTAGCGTGCCGCTTATCATCAACAGAGGGGCAGCGTGGTACGCTGCCATCGGGACCGAGAAGAGCAAGGGTACTAAGATATTCTCATTGGTTGGAAAGGTGAATAATACCGGTCTGGTCGAAGTGCCGATGGGGATTGCACTACGGGAAATCATTTATGATATAGGTGGGGGTATTCCACATAATAAGAAATTCAAGGCCGTGCAGACAGGGGGACCATCGGGTGGATGTGTTCCGGCGAGTCTTCTTGATCTTCCCGTTGATTATGAAAGCCTGACCGCGGTTGGTTCAATGATGGGCTCGGGGGGAATGGTGGTCATGGATGAGGATACGTGCATGGTTGATGTGGCAAAATACTTCCTCAATTTTCTGAAGGACGAATCATGCGGCAAGTGCACTTCGTGCAGGGAGGGCATAGCGCAGATGTATGACATAGTTCTTCGCATAACCCAGGGCAAAGGTCAAGATGATGATATCGTGCTGCTCGAGAGTCTTGGCCAGATCGTCCAGGCCGCTTCGATGTGTGGGTTCGGTCAAACGGCTGCAAACCCAGTGGTATCAACGATAAGGTATTTCCGAGATGAATACAAGGCTCATATCCAAGAGAGACGCTGTCCGGCGTTGGTATGCAAGGATTTAATTTCTTACACAATTGATCCAGAAAGATGCGGAGGCTGTGTGGTATGTGCAAAGGCTTGCCCGTGCGGGGCTATAATCGGGGAGCCGAAGAAAGTACACAAAATAGACCAGAAAAAATGCATAAAGTGCGGCATCTGCCATACCAGCTGTCCGCCCAAGTTTAGAGCCGTCAGCATCGTGTCACCGGTGATATCATGAAAAAACGCAGGAGCATAAAGAAGAAAATGGGAGATGGACTGCAGGATTCCAAGAAAGAAAGCGCGCTCGTTTCTTTGCTAATCGATGGTATTCCGGTGAAGGTGGAGCCAGGTACGACGATACTTCAGGCCGCGAGTGCAGTCAATATCAAGATCCCAACACTCTGTTATCACGAAGCCCTAAGCCCCTATGGCGCCTGTCGGTTATGCGTCGTTGAAATCAAGAAAAATGGGTGGCGCAAAATCCAGGCCTCCTGTGTCTGCCGTGCTGAAGAGGGTTGCGAGGTACAAACGTCGACGCCCGAGTTGGATAATATTCGAAGGATGATGATTGAACTCATCATGGCGCGTGCCCCTGAGTCCAAGAGAGTACAGGATATGGCAGAAAGGCTTGGTGTTAGTCAAACGCGTTTTACGCCGAGAAATGATGACTGCATACTCTGCGGACTATGTGTGAGAATGTGCAGCGAGCGCATGGGGCAAAGTGTCATCGGATTTGCCGGTCGTGGCGACAAGCGAAAGATTTCAACGCCTTTTGATATTCAGTCAGAGAGATGCTTAGTGTGCGGAGCGTGTTTCTCTATTTGCCCCTGTGCCTCTGATAGTCTAAGGAAATTGAGCAATAGACCGCCAAGGCCCTTGTATGATGAATTTGACCAGGGACTACGGCAAAGATCAGTGATCCGCATTCCTTTTCCACAAGCCGTGCCGAACGCAGCGATCATTGACAAAGAGCACTGTGTACACTTCTTGGATGATAAGTGCAAGATTTGCCAGGATTTGTGCGAGGCGAAAGCGATCGACTTCGGGCAGGTGGACAAGCTGATTGATCTACGTGTGGGGTCGATCATAGTTTCCAGCGGTTCTGATGTACATAAAGGTAAGATGAAGCGCGAATTCGGTTATGGCAGGTATGACAATGTCGTAACCTCCATTGAATTCGAGAGAATACTTTCCGCGTCAGGGCCATTCCACGGTCATGTTCTAAGACCTGGAGACAAGAAAGAGCCTAGACGAATTGCCTTTGTGCAGTGTGTAGGTTCGAGGGACGAGGCGCATGACTACTGTTCGTCTGTATGTTGCATGTATGCTACAAAAGAAGCGATCATTGCCAAAGAGCATGCACCTCACCTTGATTGCACGATATTCTGCATGGATATCAGGGCATTCGGCAAAGGGTTTGATGAATACTATGAGAAGGCGATGAAGAGTGGTATTCGTTACATACACTGCCGACCTGCATCAATTGATGAAGTGCCCGGTACCAAGAATATAATTATCAAATACTCTGATGAGTGTGAAAAAACCGTGCTTAAAGAGTACGACTTAGTTGTTTTGTCATGTGGCTTGGAACCATCGCGGTACTTAGCGAATTTGGCCGAACGACTTGATATTAGCGTGAACAAGAGAGGTTTTTTTAAGACCGCTACATTCAGTCCGGTGGAATCGAGCAGGGAAGGCATATTTGTCTGCGGACCGTGCACCGAGCCTAAAGATATACCGGAGACCGTCACTCAATCTTCGGCCGCTGCGGCAAAAGCAATGGAATTATTGAAGGACGTGCGCGGCACGATGATAACGGCGAAGCAGTATCCGCCCGAGTTGCCAGTGCATGATCAGGAGCCAAGGATCGGGGTTTTTGTTTGTCACTGCGGTATAAACATCGGCGGTTATGTTGATGTGCCACAGGTCTTGGAGTACACGAGGAGCCTGTCTAAGGTTGTTTATGCTGAAAGCAATCTCTATACATGTTCTCAGGATAGTCAGAAAAGAATGATCGAGTTGATTGGGCAACACAAGCTCAATCGTATTGTCGTTGCTTCCTGCACGCCCCGAACGCACGAGCCGCTCTTCCGCGAAACCGTGCGGGAGGCAGGTCTAAATCCGTATCTTTTTGAGATGGCAAACATTCGTGATCAGTGTTCGTGGATTCATATGAACGACCCACTGGCTGCTACCCGGAAAGCCAAGGATCTCGTCAGGATGGCAGTTGCCAAAGCGGGTGCGCTTGCCGCGCTTAAGCGCGTTGAGATCAAAGTTATACAGAAGGCGCTGGTAATAGGCGGCGGGGTCGCCGGGATGGCTGCAAGTTTATCTCTGGCAAGGCAAGGATTCGAGGTTATCTTGGTTGAAAAGGAACATGAACTCGGCGGCAACACCAGGCACATCTATTATACGATTGAGGAAAACGGTGTTCAGGATTTTCTCAAGAAAATGGTAAAGGAAGTCTATGAAAATGATTCGATCAGGGTGTACACAAAAGCAAATGTGGAATCGGTTTCCGGTTTTGTTGGCAATTATGTCAGTGAGATCATTGTCGAAAATGGGTCAAGAGTAATATGCGAACACGGTGTAATTATCGTAGCAACCGGCGCACAGGAATTTACGCCAGATGAGTATCTATATGGACAGGACGATAGAGTCGTTACGCAACGCGAATTGGAGGAAATGATCGCTGATCGTGATCCTGCTATGTCGGAGGTCAAATCTGTTGTGATGATACAATGTGTTGGGTCAAGGGACGATGCTCATCTCTATTGCAGTAGAAGGTGTTGTTCGCAGGCTATGAAGAACTCACTGAGACTTCTTGAGATGAATCCGAATGTCAAGATCTATGTTTTGTACCGCGATGTGAGGACGTATGGTTTCAAAGAGGAATTCTATACGGAGGCGCGCGAAAAAGGCGTTTTGTTCATACGTTTCGATAGTTCCAATCGACCTGCGGTTCATGGCAATAATGGGTCTTTGAAAGTTGTGGCATTTGAATCCCTGATGCAAAGGAATATTGAAATCAAACCCGACCTTCTTGTGTTGTCGGCGGGTATCGTTCCGAACACAGATAACAAACGAATTGCGAAAATGCTCAAAGTACCACTGAATAGTGACGGTTACTTTCTCGAAGCGCACGTCAAATTAAGACCGGTAGATTTCGCCACCGAAGGCGTTTTCGTTGCCGGTCTCGCCCATAGTCCTAAGTTCATCATTGAGGCAATAGCTCAAGCAGAGGCTTCAGCAGCGCGAGCCGCAACGATCCTTGCAAATGACAAGTACTACGCTGAAGCGACGATCTCACACGTTAACGAGGAACTCTGCGTTGGCTGCGGATTGTGCAGCAACCTGTGTCCATATGAAGCAATTGAGATCAAAGTGAAGGAAGGGAAACGTGTCTCAGAAGTCAACGAGGCTCTGTGCAAAGGCTGTGGTACATGCGTCGCCGCCTGCGCTTCCGGGGCGATGGATCAATATGGATTTACGAAAAGGCAGATACTGGGCATGATCAGTACACTAAGGGAGTGGTAATGGAAGATTTTCAACCGAAGATAATAATATTCTGCTGTAACTGGTGTTCGTACGCCGGTGCCGATCTGGCAGGCGTTTCACGTTTACAGATTGACCCTAACTTTCGGGTAATAAGGACAATGTGCTCAGGGCGAATTGAACCGGAGTTCATTTTGAGCGCGTTTGAAAAAGGAGCCGATGGTGTTATGATAACAGGCTGTCATCCTGGAGATTGTCACTATATTAACGGTAATTACAAAACACTCAGAAGGTATCATTTCATGAAAGTGCTTCTGGAAGAATTGGGTATCGATACAAGACGCATTGGATTGAAGTTCATCTCGGCAGGTGAAGGCATTGAATTTCAGAAGACGGTCAATAATTTTGTTGACCAGGTGAGGCAATTAGGCCCGAATCATTATGGACATAAGGAGTAGTACCATGAGCGAAGAACAGGTCATAAATGTTAGTGAGCTGGATGCGAAATTCGCCGATGAGGTCATTTCGTACCCAGGTGGCGAGCATCTAAGGAAATGCTTCGCCTGCGGGACGTGCACAGCAGGGTGTCCGGTCAGCGAGATCGATGAGAACTACAGTCCGAGGCGTTTAATACGTCAGATTTTGTTCGGTATGCGTAAAGAAGTGTTGACTTCCCCTGCAATCTGGTACTGCCTCGTCTGTTATCGGTGCTTTGCTCATTGTCCTCAGAACGTCAACTTCCCAGATTTGATGCAGGTGCTTCGTTACATCGCCATTCGAGAAAAATATGCGGCACCGGATATTGTCGAACGGATAAGTGAGATTGACAAACGTGTGCAGATATTACGGCATGACTTAATAAAATATGATGTTACAAAACAAGAGCATTGATTTTGGATCGTTTTTATATGGGTGATCATGAGAGAATTATGAACACGAACGATATCCACAAGAAGGCAATGGTGATTGGTGGTGGGATTGCGGGCGTGCAGGCAGCCTTGGATCTGGCAGATTCTGGAGTCGAGGTATTTCTCGTGGAACGGGCCCCGAGTATTGGAGGCCGAATGGCTCAGCTTGACAAGACATTCCCCACTAATGACTGCTCGCTATGTATTCTATCGCCCAAACTTGTGGAAGCTGCAAATCATCCGAACATTAATATTATCACCAATGCGGAAGTCGAAAGAGTCGAGGGTTTTGCGCCGCGTTTTGCGGTCAAGGTACGCAAGAAGCCGCGCTATGTCGATGAAGAGAAGTGTACCGGTTGTGGTATCTGTATGACAAAATGTCCAGTTAAGATACCGGATGATTTTAATGTGGGTTTGTGCGATACACGGTGTATACGTATTCCATTTCCTCAGGCAGTACCAGCAGTGGCGATTATCGATAGTGCACACTGTATATATTTCAGGCGTGGTAAGTGCCGCATATGTGAGAGGTTTTGTGAACCACAGGCCATAGATTTCAATCAGAAAGAAGAGTTGATTGACATCGAAGTAGGGAGTATCATCGTTGCCGCCGGGTTGACAGAATTCAGTGCAGTTTCAAAGGACGAATACGGTTACAAGATATTTCCCAATGTGATCACCAGTATGGAGTTTGAGCGCATACTTAGCGCCTCTGGTCCAACGCAGGGCCATGTGCTCAGACCTTCGGATAGGAAAGAACCAAGGAAAATCGCCTTCCTCCAGTGTGTCGGGTCGCGTGATTCGACAACCGGCAATGAATATTGTTCGGCTATCTGTTGCATGCAAGCAGCCAAAGATGCAATAATAATCACCGAGCATCTTCAGAATGTAGAAATCTCCGTCTTTGGTATGGATGTAAGGGCGTACGGTAAGAATTTCGACAAATTCATCGAGCGTGCGCAAACCGAACACGGAACTAAATTTGTCAGGGCTCGTGTCGCATCAGTCGATATCAATCCGACAAATGACAATCTAATTCTACATTACGAGGCTGACGGGCATACGAGAAAAGAAGAATTCGAATTGCTCATACTTTCCGTTGGCCTCAAAGCTTCGCCTTATCTGAGGTGTCTTGCGATGCTGCTCGATGTCCGTTTGGACGATCTGGGATTCGTCCAGACAACAACATTCACACCAGTTGCGACGTCGCGGCCCGGCATATTTGTCTGTGGTAGCATTTCAGGTCCGAAAGATATACCCGAATCTGTCATTGAGGCAAGCGGTGCAGCTTCATCGGCCGGTGCGGTGCTGAAGGAATTTCCCCGAAGGGCCATTGTCGTTGAACATCCGACTGAAGTTCCGGTAGACGATGGAGATCGACCCAGGATAGGTGTTTTTGTCTGTCGTTGTGGGATCAATATTGCCGCGTCAGTTGATGTTGCGAAAGTTGTCGAGCATGCAGCCAGCCAGCCGTATGTTGTCTACAGTCAGGAACTCATGTTTGCATGTTCGCAGGATTCACAGAAGTTGATTAACGATAAGATACAGGAGATGGGGATCAATCGTGTCGTAGTAGCGGCATGCACGCCGCGGACCCATGAACCGCTCTTTCAGAATACACTTCAGAATTCTGGGCTGAATCCGTACCTGTTCGAATTCGCTAATATCCGCGAGCAGTGCTCATGGGTTCACCAGAAAGAGCCGGGAAAAGCAACGGAAAAAGCCAAGGACCTTGTTGAAATGTCAATTCGCAAGGCTGCCTACCTTGAGTCCCTGAGCAAGACGAAATTGAGTGTAAACAAGAACGTGCTGGTTATTGGGGGCGGGTTAGCAGGCATGAGTGCAGCATTGGATCTCGCACACCAGGATTTTCATGTTGACCTCATTGAGAAGGATGATCAACTGGGTGGTAATCTACGGCGTCTGCATTATACCCTGGATGGCTACGAGACGAGCACGTTTCGCGAACATCTTATAGATCAGGTTCAAACACATCCGTTGATCAACGTGCATAAGAATGCGGAAATCGAGTCGATAACTGGCTTCATTGGAAACTATAGAACTGCGATCAAACATGGCAATGGCAGGAACATCGGATTTAGCAGTACAGGTATTTACGAAGAACGTGCGGAAATCAACCATGGCGTAGTGATCGTTGCCTCCGGTGCCAATGAGTCCAAACCGAATGAATATCTTTACGGCAAGGATGAGCACGTGATTACGCAGCGCGAATTAGAGGAAAGAATAGCAGCCGCTGAACCTTCCTTACAGGATCTTAATTCAGTTGTCATGATCCAGTGTGTCGGTTCGCGCAATGAGAGGAACCCGTATTGCAGTAGGGTTTGTTGCAGTACTGCGATAAAGAACGCAATAAGATTGAAGCAATTGAACCCACTTGTGCGTGTTTATGTCGTGTACAGGGATGTGAGGACATACGGGTTAAAAGAGATGTACTATAAAAAAGCACGTGAGGCAGGTATTATTTTCATCCAGTATGATGAAGGCTCAGAACCTGTGGTAGATAAGGTCGATTCGCATTTGTCCGTTTGCGTGACTGAAAAGATAATCAACAAAACACTGAGGTTTATCCCTGACCTCATTGTTCTGAGCAACGGGATAGTACCGAGTGAAGGCAACAAGGTATTATCGCAAGCCCTGAAAGTCCCTTTGGGTACGGATGGCTTTTTCCTTGAAGCACACGTAAAGCTGCGACCGGTTGATTTTGCTACAGACGGGGTTTTTGTCTGCGGGCTTGCACACTATCCAAAAGACATCAGTGAGACAATTGCACAGGCAAAGGCGTCAGCGTCAAGGGCAATAACCATCCTGAGTAAGGATGAGATCGAATCAGAAGCAAAGGTGGCATACGTTCACGAGAGCCGCTGTAACGGGTGCGGTCTGTGTGCTGAAATTTGCGCTTACAAGGCATTGGAGATAGATCCGGAAAGACAAGTTGCGGTTTTGAATTCAGCATTGTGTAAAGGGTGTGGTACCTGCGCTGCTTCCTGTCGATCGTGCGCGATTGATATCAGAGGATTTAGAGATGAACAGGTACTGGCAGCATTGGACGTGCTGCGTTGGGATAAGAAGTAAATGAAGCCTAAGAGTAATAAGGGGAACGAGTTGGGAAAAGACCAATCTTTTGAACCGAAGATTGTGGCGTTCTTATGCAATTGGTGTTCGTATGCCGGTGCGGATCTTGCCGGGGTAAGCAGATTCCAGTACCCTACCAACATTCGGATTATCAAAGTGCCGTGTTCGGGCCGGATCAATCCTCTTTACATAGTGAAAGCACTTTACAACGGCGTCGATGGAGTCCTGGTCTCTGGCTGCCATCCCGGAGACTGCCACTATATTAGTGGCAACTACTTTGCCCGGAGAAAATTCGCTCTCGTCAAGAAGTTCTTGGAATACGTCGGGATAGAGCCGGAGAGGGTTCAGTTTTCGTGGATTTCGGCAGCAGAAGGGGTAAGGTTTGCACAGATAATCGACAAGGTAACTAATGATATAAGGAAACTGGGGCCTCTTACATACTTCCGCAGAGGTTCTGCCAGAACAGGGGATTCAACATGAAACGAGTCGAGTCCGAACTAATTGAAAACGTAGAAGAACTTCTGAGGGAGAAGAAAGTAGATCTCTTTATAGGTTATGAGAGTGGTTCTCTGCCGCTTCAGACGTCTCCATGCTTTGTCACACAGCAGGAAGATGTACAAAAGTTGGTATGGAACAGCTTTTGCGCGAACAATCTTTCAGTATACCTGAGCTCGCTCATGCGGGAACTGCCAGCAAGTACTAAGGTCGGCATTCTCTGCAAGGGTTGTGATAGCCGTTCTCTTGTCAACCTCATTGTTGAAAAACAGGTGAAAAGGGAAGATGTGGTAATAGTGGGGATATCATGCCCGGGTATCGTAAATATCGACAAAATAACTAACAAATTGGATGGCCGGAAGGTATTAGAGGTTGAGGAAAACGATGAAGAAATTATTCTGAAATATGATGTTGGCGAGGATCGATTCAGCAGAATGGATAATTTGTACGAATCCTGCAAGAATTGCGTTCACCCGACACCGAGCGTATACGATGTTCTCATTCGCGTCGGTGAACACTCGCCAAAATCAGTAACTCCTGATCCAATGATCGCTGAATTCAGTCAGAAAAGTCGGACAGAGCGGTGGCAGATATTCGAGCAGGAGTTGTCGCGTTGTGTTAGATGCTATGCATGCCGGAATGCGTGCCCAAACTGCTACTGCAAAGAGTGCTTTGCCGAGCAGACCAAACCGCGCTGGTTCGGTTTGACAAATGAGTTGTCCGATGTGTTATTCTACCATATAGTAAGAATACTTCATCAGGCAGGAAGATGCGTTGATTGCGGTGCATGCGCGCGAGCCTGCCCCGAAAAAATAAATCTAAGGTTGTTCACGCGCGTGCTGGTTGATGAAGTCAGGGAACGGTTTGATTACGTACCCGGGCTTTCCCCAAACGATTCACCGCTACTGGCGATGTTCTCCAACGATGACAGCCAAGAATTCATGGTTGAAGCCGATTAATGGAGAGAGATATGACTAAAGAATTTGTTGTCCATAAAGATGATTTCAACGAATTCCTGACGCTGTTGATTAAAGTATATACTGTATTTGGCCCAACAGGTGATGATGGTTCTAATGGGATCAAGAGGATTGAAAGACCAGAGCAGTTCAAGTTGCATCATGGCACGAGTCATTTTTCGTTCAAGCATTTCTTCTTGCCGCAGACCGAGAAGCTGTTTTCCTTTGATCTGGCATCTAATAAGGTTGATGCCCCAAGCGAAGAGCAAGGTGATGACAAATATTCTATCCTTATCGGTTTGAGGCCATGCGATGCAAAGGCCGTTGAACTTCTTGACCAAGTTTTTATTGAGCGTGATCCAAAAGATATTTTCTATGCAAAGCGAAGGAATAAAACCAGGATCGTGTCGTTTGCCTGCCGCGAGCCTCGTTCAACTTGTTTCTGCGGATCAGTAGGATGCGGGCCGGATTCTGAAGCTGGCGCCGACGTGGTAATATACGAGCTGAAAGACCGTTACGTTATGAAAGCGATTACCGGGGGAGGCGACGAGTTGTTGAACAGCGCCAACATATATTTGAACGCCGTTTCGAAGGAAGACCTTGCTGAAAAAGAGAAGACGATGATTGAGGCTAAGAACCACTTGGTGAACGTCTTCACGAGCGATGGTTTGGATGGGAAAATTAGCGATTTCGATGCCTCCTACTGGAAACGGATTTGTCAGAAATGCCTCGGTTGTGGTATTTGTACTTACTTCTGCCCGACTTGTCACTGTTTCGACATCATTGACGAAGTGGATGGTTCCAAAGGAAGACGAATACGCTCATGGGATTCATGTATGTATCCGCTCTTCACCTTGCATGCATCAGGGCATAACCCCCGACCCACTCGCAAGGAAAGAATGAGACAGCGAATCATGCATAAATTTGTCTATAGCATGGAACAGTACGGGAGAAGATTCTGTGTTGGATGCGGCCGGTGCGTTACTCATTGTCCAGTCAATCTCGATTTGCGCTTCGTCATCAAGGAAATCGTGGAGGCAAAATGAACAACCCCTATATTCCAATGCCGACGAGAATCGAAAGAATCACAACTGAAAATGAAGCACGTGATATAAAGACATTCGACCTCTCTTTCGTCAATAACGAAGACAGAGATAGTTTCTTGTTTCTTCCCGGACAGTTTGCAGAACTATCGTTGCTCGGTTTTGGAGAATGCCCTATTGGTATTGCTTCTTCTCCCACTGAGGTCGGTCATCTATTGTTTACCGTGAAGAGAACTGGTTTTGTGACCAAACACTTGCATCGCGCAGAGGTGGGTGATACCATAGGAATTCGAGGTCCCTTCGGGAATAGTTATCCACTGGATCTGATGGAAGGCAAAAACGTGCTGATTATCGGAGGTGGATTCGCATTTACAACTCTTCGCGCTACCGCAATGTATATGCTTGAAGGCAGCAATCGCGCTCGGTTCAAGGAGTTGACGATTGTCTATGGCGCACGTAGTCCCGGCGAATTGATTTACAAACAAGAACTATGGGATTGGGAGAAATCGACTGACTTGAATATGTTCATTACGGTAGATAAAGGCGATGAAACATGGAAAAGACGCGAGGGCTTTGTACCGACCGTCCTCGAGGAGATAGCACCTAGTTCTCAGGATACGGTTGCTTTGGTATGTGGTCCACCCGTCATGATAAAATTCACGCTGCCAGTTCTTCAGAAACTGGGGTTCCCTCCGGACCGCATCTTTCTGTCTCTTGAAATGCGCATGAAATGCGGCATCGGTAAATGTGGTCGCTGCAATATAGGGCACAAGTATGTGTGCGTGGATGGTCCGGTCTTCTCTTGTGCGCATCTGGGCGAATTACCGCAGGAATATTGAACTGGACAACTTGTAGATAGCTTTCCGATTATCGCCTGTATGGTTTGTGATTTTCTGATTACATTTTGGGGCAGTATATTGAGCATGAGTCCATAGAAGGCAGAGCAATAGGCATCCTCATAACAATGCCAGGCTTATAATTGCGATTGCCGCGCAAATGATGCCCACTGCTCTGAGTGCGCCAATATTTTCTTTCAAGAACACCGCGGATAGGATAGCGGTGAAGACGAAGCTCAGTTGGATTATTGGTACTGCAGTGCTAAGTTCTCCTTTCTGTAAAGCTGTGACATAGAAAAAAGTCGCAAGCGCCATCAAGATACCGTTGAGTGGAGCGATAAAGAAGGTCGCTTTTGGAAACTTGAAATTCCCGTACACGATGTTATACAAAATAACGAAGGCTCCAAAGAAGAGATTCATCAGTAGGATGAAAGAGAGGGGTGAACTGAAGACCCGTGTCGATAATTTCAGTATGATCTGAAAACCTGCTGCTACTATCATTGCGAGTATCGCGATGAGAAGTGGTTTGTTTTTCGCGATGAGTCGTTTGGGTTCGTAAAAGAATATGAATATAGCCAGACACGTAAGTGCGATCCCAACGATCTTGTTTGATGATAATCCTTCATGCATCAATAATATTGCTGCGGCTGTGGATATGACAAAGCTCGAGCGGAATATGGCATAATTCACACTTGCGTAACCATGAGTTAGGCTATGCAGCATTAGGGTGAAGCCGGCAAAGCCAAAAATGGCGCTGAGCAGGCTATAAATAACATCTGACCTTTGCCATTTGATACCGCCAGATAGAATCGCGAGCATCAAAACGATGATTGTAAAAGATAAACCTTGTACGATTAAATACGAACCAATGGGTACAGCGAGTTGCCGCGCTCGCTTGTTGATCGTATCACCTGCTCCGATCAGTACCATCGCCAGTAGTGCTGCCATTATAGAAGTAGTCATTTATGTTCCCTATATGGTCGAAAAAATTAAGTTATTATAGCTTCAGGCAACCTCGGGTCAACAAATATCTCTTGTTGAATTATTGACAATGTATCTTTGATTGATACAATTCTACTGTCAGGCTATCACGGGTCTGGGTCCGTGAAGAAGGCAAACCGCGAGGAGGAATCATGAGAAGAGTTATTTTTGTAGTAGCAGCTCTGGTAGGAACGTGTTTTGCAGTTTCCCTTTGGACAGAAGAGGATTTTATCAATGCCGATTCGATCCCGCGTGAATCTCCCGTGCTGCAATCCGCCGTTCATCTAACGCGTGGCGAGTGGCAGCGTTGGAGCTATATCCACGAATTGTGCCAGACCGCAGCGTTTGTAGCCTCAATGCAGGTATCGGATCCGCTGGATCCGGAATTCGGGGGCATAATTGAAGGGGAAGATGCCCTTACTGTGATTGAAACCGACAACACGCAGCAAGCGATCTGGGTGTGGTGTCGTTATTATGAAATAACCGGCGATACCACATATTTCGAGAATATCCGGCGTGCCTGGATCTATGTCATGAATTTCCCCGCCTATCTGGAGGGAAGCGGGGAGAGTATCTTCTACGGCGTCTGGAATTGCGGATTAGGTCTCTTTGCCGAAAGCATGTACAGGAACACTCTTGGTGATACTACTTACCGGGTCTATGCAGACACTTGCGTTGGTTTTATGCTGGCGAATCCTCTTGATTTTACTGGTGTGAGCACATACTATCAGAGGCTGCATCCAAAGGTCCAGTCTCTCGTTGCTGGTATGTTATACCAATACGGTAAAGAGATGAACAATCAAGTCTGGAAAGATACGGCGGTAGCCTACGGTACAAGAGTGAGGCAGTGGATCGAATCGAATCCGGATACCAACATAAACGACGAGGTGTGGGCAATGTCGGGCGGTACTGCAGTGTGGGGAATGTGCCGTTCAATATTCGACGCCGACACGTCGTATGGGATCAGCTGGCTGAGCACGTATCTTCCGTATATGAAGTACTTTCAACCCACCGGAACCTGGAACAATTCCTGGAATATCTGGTACGGCAATGCATACAATCATGCGGCAAGGATCACTCAGAATCTAACGTATGTTGACTATCATCACGCTTTGACCGATAGTCTACTTGTACAAGATTATGACGATGACGGCGGTGTCCCGCCGACAAGGGGTTGGACCCAGTATCAAGATCATACATGGGTATCAAACTACATGGTGTTCATGGGTTTTGAAGGGTTGATGGATTCGATAAGGAATATCGATGCTGGAGTCAACGGTATATACGCGACCGGGCAGGAGCCTTATTTTCTCTCGGATGATACGGTTACGCTGTCGATGCGGATTGCCAACTACGGCTTCCAGCCGTTACAGAACGCATATTTCGCCTTGGTCGGCGCACACGCGGGTGATACGATTATCGATTTAGAGATAGGTGTAGAGGATTCCATTGCAGTCGCTGGCGTATGGGTGCCCGGCGATACTGGGTATTTTGCGTTTAACGCGTATAGCTCGTATCCGAATGATGGCCGGGTCGAGAACGATACATTCCATGCCTCTATATACATAAATCCGTTGAGACAACTCTCTGGCAACATTAGCGATACTCTGAATGGTAATGGGGTATCTGCCAGATTGTACTTCCAATTTGTTGACGCAGCCGGAGCCGAATACTTCGACAGTACATTGAGTGATTCGGTGACTGGACACTTCAGCGTCTATTTGATCGATTCACTCTACCGCGTTATTGTCCAAACCAGGATTCCTTACCCCGAATTGCTAGTCGAGAACGTCTATGTGACTCCGGAATCGATTTCTGTAGTCGATATTGGCACGAGCCCCGCTGACCTGCTAATTGTCAACCGTGACAATGAAGAAAGATATGCGGAATACTACACAGTGTGTCTCGATACGCTGAACACGACCTACAAGATATGGGCGCCTGCCAGTCAAGGGATATTTCCCATCAGCAGGATTGATGAATTCAATACCAGTACGATAATATGGTATACGGGCAGAGCCGCAGTGAATACAGTGACGTCAGCCGAACAGGACAGTTTGATTCAATTCCTTGATGGAGGTGGTAAATTGATCATTACTGGTCAGAATATCGGTGAAGAGATATCCGGTACCACGTTCTACGGAAGCTGGCTTCATGCACAGCTGGTGAACGATTCGATATCTATCACACGCTGCTATCCCGACACACTTGATTCTCTGGGACAATCTATGATAAAGATATTTACGGTCGGCAGCGCGCCGAGCCAGTACTCGCGTGATGTAATTGCATCTGATGGTAGTGCGCATCAGTTCCTTTATTATGATACTCTCCTTACGAATTGCGCGGCGATATGGTATAATTCACCATTCCCTGATTACCGCGTTATATACTCTGGGTTCGGGCTTGAAGCGATTAACCAGATCCCTGGACACATGAGCCTTACCGAAGTACTCGCAGCTTTTCTTGATTGGTTCGGCATATTGTCGGTGGAAGAGGACCAGATGGGTAGAATTAACATCCCTCTTTGTACGGTGTTTCCTAATCCGGTCAGAGGTCTAATGCAAATAAGGATGGGGAGTACTGTTATTGGTGAGTTTGGGTCAATTCTGGTCTATGATGTTGCGGGAAGGTTGGTGAGGACTGTGCATGAAGGACAGTTGCCCGATGCTATTATGTGGCATCTCAAAGATGATATCGGCCGCCAGCTGCCCAGTGGTGTATACTTCATTAACTTGAGGACGAAACAGCGAGGTGAGATGCTAAAGGTCGTTGTTGTTGATTAATATTGCATCCCTTCAGACTGTCGGTAGTAGTTGATTTCATCCCGTGCTCCGGTGAATACGAACGGTATGTTTGTATATGAATCTGCGATCAATGAATCATCCTGCATGGTTCCAGATATTTCCATTATGGGTCCGATCTTACTTAGATCATATTTGTTAGGGAATATTACGACCTCAAGAACGTCTGTCTCGTCGTCTATGGTCAGGAAGCACATCAATTTGTTGTTTCTTGTACGGATCGTCCTCCGGGTAATAAGAGTACCGATGAGTTTTGCTTTATTGACGGGTCTTGATAAACGCAGCCGACGTTTCGGGTAGAATTTCTCCAGGATATGTTGTCCGGGGATGAACCCGAGCGTTTTTAGCTGGTCCAATACTTTAATATTATCGCTAAAGTCACTTAATTTAGGGACTTTTTCGCATAAGTTAGGAATTACTTGTTTGGATGCTTTTGAGTCCAGTAGGAGAAAATACAGCTCGGGCCAGGTATTCCCGAAGATATCGAGGCTTCTGGATTTTATGAGTGGGATGCCTTCGTCGATCGAAGGCCGTACTCGATAAAAGAAATCCCGTGCATTTCGGTATGTCCGCATTTTGATTATTTTCCCGATCGTTTCTCTGGAGAGCTCACTTATTTCATCCAGTCCAGTAAGGAGCGATGAACCGCAGACCGTAAAACTGCGTTCGCTCTTGCTGACATCCGGTGCGATTATTTTTATTCCCCTTCTTCTTGCTTCGTTGATATATGCGACAGTTGGATAGTAACCTCCTTTATTATTTATTACCTGACAGAAAAATTTTTCCGGTTCGTGATATTTTTGATAGGCCGATAAATATGCAAGAGTCGCGTAAGTTATGCTGTGTGATTTATTGAAACCGAAAGACGAGAACGATCTTATGCGATCCCAGACCGGTTCTATTTCGCGTAAATGGTAGCCCATATTTTCCGCTTTGGAGAAAAATATTTCTCTGAGTTCTTTCATACTGTCTGGACTACGTGCTTTGGTCATTGCCCGTCGTAGCATATCACCATCACTCAGGGAGAAATCGGCGAAGTCGTGGGCAATTTGTAGTATCTGTTCCTGGTATACAGGTATGCCCAGGGTATCAAGCAATGCTTTTTGGAGTCTTGGATGGGGATAGTCTATTTTTTCCTCTCCCTTGATACGTTTTAAAAATCTTTCTTTCATACCACCTTGAGCCGGCCCGGGACGGATGATGGCTATGGCATTGGCAATGTCCATAATTGTTTTTGGATTTATTCTTTTTAGCATGTACCTGACCATAGGGCTTTCTATTTGAAAACAGCCCAGGGTTTTTGCTTCACTAATGAATTTGTATACTTCGGGATCGTTAAAGTTGACTTTTCCTCTTGATAGATATAACTGAGGGAAGCCTCTGACTCCGAGTATATCAATTTTCACAAGCCCGATCATCTCTACTCCATCCTTGTCCAGATGGGTGATTTGATCTGCCGGGCTGGGGTATAGGGGTACATGGTCGCGTATGCTATTGGGTGTTATTACGATACCGCTTGGATGGCACGAAAAATAGTGGGGGTAACCGATGATCTTTTCGGAAAGTTCGTGTATGGCGCGGATAGTTCTCTCTTCGATATGATTTTTGATCACCCTCAGTTCACGCGGTGAAATACCGTGAACGCGGGCTGTTTCGCGGAAACTCGCCCGGCGTTTGAATCGATTGATTACCGAAATGTGCGAGACGCGGTCGCTGCCAAATTTTTTATAGATTTCTTTTATTAATCTCTCGCGCTCGCTGAATTCGACATCGACATCGATGTCGGGCGGTTCGGTACGCTGGGGATTAAGGAATCGTTCGAATGGCAGGTTATGCTTGAGCGGGTCTGTTATTGATAGCCCTAGTTTATAAAGAATAAAAGAAGATGCAGCCGAACCACGTACATTCATGCCGATGCCCTTTTCGAGAGCGAATTCCTTCAGATGGTATACTAGGGAAAAATGTGGGGCAAATCCAGTATCGGTGATGATCTTATATTCATGCTCGAGCCGTTTTTTTTCTTCACTGGTCAATCTTTTGCACTTTTGTTTTATTATTTCATGCAGGGTTCCGTTCGATGCCGGGAATATCCATCCTTTGTTTTCCGGAATGTAATTACACATTTCGGATAATTCGATATTATTGCGTACCGCAGCCGGGTATTCAGCAAATATCCTGTTGAATTTTTCGTTACTCAAGAGGTGGGTCGGTAGTAGGGGTTCGTTTTCGTAAGGATTTTCTTTTATGGCACACATTAATCTATACAATTCCTTTTCTTTTTTTGTGACGTAGAGTATTTCGTTTGTGGCAACTGCCGGGAATGCGTTATCTATTACTGCATGACAGGGGAGAAGGAGATAGTATTTTAGTGGGAATGACGGTCCTAATCTTCTTAATAGCTTCAGTGAGTTTGTGAGCAGAATAATACCTCTGGTATGCTCTTTTATATAAGCAATATTAAATCTATTGAAAGAGATTTCGGTGACTATTTTGCAGAGATTGCTATAGCCTTCTTGATTTTGTACGATCAGATATGATTTGTTGCCGTTTTCTTTGGCAATGGGAATCCTTGTGCCAATAATGGGTTTTATGCCGTATTGTTTCGCGTGTTTTATGAATTCGTGTAATCCGAAGAATGTGATGTCGACCAGTCCACAACTCTTCAGATTATTCCTGCGCAGGTGTTCGAACAGGGTTTCGAAGTCGGAACCGCCGATACCATAATTACTGTGATAAAGAAGGGGTGTGTAGGGTGTAGCCATGATCGCTGTCTTTGAAATGTTTCTTTAACACGGTGGTATTGGCAGCAAAAAGAGTATTGAATCCGAATTTATTCCGTGCCCTATCCAGGGCGCCATTCAATCGATTAAGACGTTCCTCCTTTAACATAAACATGGAGGACTGCAAACCGTCGTATTCAAAACCTGATAAGGCGATGCCGATCAGTCTTATTCGTTTTTTTTCCTTCAGAATTTCCTCTAAGATCCTTGCGCTGAGTTCAAAAATTATTTGCTGGGCATTACCAGCGGGTATTTTGGTTCTCCTGGATATCGTTTTGAAGTCGGAAAACCTCGTTTTCACCGTCACTGTTTTGGCGAGTAATTTATTTTTGCGCAGTGTACTGCATGCGCGTTCTGTAAGGTAATATAATAATGCATAAATAAGGTTTCGATTCAAGGTGTCTTCATGTAAGGTTGTTTCACGGCTAATGGATTTCATCGTATCTGAGCATTGATAGTCACCACCTTGTATGAAAAATTTGAGTATTTTATAATAACTGCCCAAGGCAGTTTCCAATATCCAGTCTGGGGTTTTTATTAATTCTTGTACTGTGGTGATATTCAGATTTTTAAGAACGGCAACATTTTTTGGTCCGATGCCGGGTAGGACGTTGACACCAAGGGGCGTGAGAAACGGTATTTCATCTTTTTGCGGGACCGCGATAGTACCGTTAGGCTTAGATTGTTCACAGGCGATTTTCGAGAATACTCTTGTTCGCGCAATACCGATGGAGGATGGAATGTTCAGGGTTTCTTTGATCTCATTTTTCATTTTATAGGCCAATTCGAGAGGAGGTCCGAATAAACGCTGGGTTCCCGTTGTATTGATATATGCTTCGTCTATTGAGACCATGTCTACTTCCGGAGAATAGGAACTTATGATCTCATAAAATCGGTTCGAATATAGCCGATAGTGCTGGAAATTTCCTCTTAAGAATATTGCCCGGGGGCAGAGTCGGTAAGCAAGGGATGTGGGCATACCTGAGTGGATGCCGAATTTTCTTGCTTCATACGATGCCGAGGCGACTACGCCTCTTTCCTGGGGTAGTCCGCCGACAATTACTGGTTTGTATAGTAATGACGGATCCAGCGCTTGCTCTACGGAAACAAAGAAAGCATCCAGGTCAATGCAGATATACATAACATGCACTCCAGGTCATAGTGCCGTTCTTCCTTCTTATGTTACCGCGACAGTGAGGAGCGGAGATTGCTTCGGGGCTGCGCCCCTCGCAATGACAACTCTTTTTCTGTCATTGCGAGCGTAAGCGAAGCAATCTCATGATAATAGAACCCACGCGATGGCAAGCATAGTGATTCCGCGCAATGAGGGGGAAGCTCCTCGCAATGACAATGGGAGAAATGGGGTTGTTGTTCCTCTTT
>JAOUFJ010000027.1 GCA_029858255.1 candidate division WOR-3 bacterium
GAACCCTTCCACAACGCCGAAGATTTTACCGACCACGTTTCAATTCCCTTAGCAGGTCAATCCACTCGCCCGGGTTTTCGCCTAATTTACGGATCTCGGCATCTCGATCTATACCGTATTTTTCCTTCAATAGCTTCAATGAATCCTGGAGCGCCTCTTCGCTCGATTCACTGTCCCTGAGTCTCTTTTCTTCCTTCAGGTACTCGGCGAGGACAATTATCCGATCCTGGCTTTGACAGGATATGATGGACGATGCACAGAAAAAGAAGCAGACCGAGGTAATTCTAAATTCTTTTGTTTTCAGCGCCACAGGAAATACAATTTCGGTATCGTGAGTTGCTCCATTGGTTTGACGAAGAGATCGACAAGGCTCAGCCGCCTTGCCGGGTAGACCAGATGGGGCTCCTCGATGTTCACGAGATTTCCTGCAAGCTCGACGGCAAAATCAAATGAACCAAGCGTATCGACAAATCCAAGTGCTTTTGCCTGGTTTCCCGTGAATACCCTGCCGTCCGCATACTTGATAACGCTGTCAATCGGTATATTACGGTGCTCAGATGTTACCCTTACGAACTGCTCGTGGACATCCGTGACCACATCCTGCATCAACTTTCGCTCTTTTTCGTTCAACCTCCGGTGGGACGATCCCATGTCTTTGTGTTCCCTTGATTTGATTACTTCAAATTCGATACCCAATTTCTGCAGGAGTTTTTCCAGGACTGGCCATTCCATGATCACGCCGATCGATCCGGTTACTGTGCCGGGATTGGCGACGATGATATCGCTTGGCAGTGCGATATAATAAGCACCTGAAGCTGCAACCGATTCCATTGATGCGATTACTGGTTTCTTTTCTTGTTGGCGTTTCACCGCATCATAGATTTCCTGTGAAGCGGCAACGACGCCGCCAGGTGAGTTTATTCTGAGAATAATCGCCTTTATCGAAGGGTCATCGCCAAAATCATTCAGATCACTGACGATGTATTTCGGTGTATAGATGATGTTGTCGATCTCAACGACGCCGACGCTCCCCCCAGATATCGGACCCCGCATTCCAATGCCGATCATGACACCGACAATGATCACCGCTATCACTACGGCGATGGCTACTATATGTTTCGTCTGCATCAAACCTCCGGGGATTATTTTAACTAAATGATGTCTGCTGTCAACCTGTTGGCATATTAACAGTAGAACATTGTGAATAAATCACTGCCAGCGCAAACACCAATGCCTGCTCTTCAGGAGGTGTAACCCGCACTTTTACTCCTGAACTATTCTTTCCATTGATTTCTTTAATGATTCAACGTCGACTTTTGTGACCAGCTTACCCTTATAGGCATAGGCGATATTACCGGTCTCTTCGGATACTACTATGCTCAATGCATCACTCTGCTCGGCCATGCCGAGTGCTGCGCGATGGCGCAGACCGTAAGTAATGCCGAGGCTTGGGTTTTCGCTCAGGGGCAACACGCAACCAGCGGCAACGATCTTGTCACCTTGGATCACACATGCTCCATCATGCAAGGGGGTCTCCGGGAAGAATATCGTCCGCAAGAGCGACGAATTTACTTGAGCTTCAATGAGCACACCGGTGTCGACGATGTCTTTCAGACCGATGTTTTTCTGTACTACTATCAACGCGCCGATACGGTCTTCTGACATTTTCCTCACAGCGTCAATGATTTCGTCAGTGACGCCCACTTCTTCCAGCTTGAGGAAGAACTTGACAGGTCTTTGGCGGCCGATCCGTGCAAGGGCGTTTCTGATCTCCGGTTGAAAGACAATAACGAAGGCAACGACCCACAGGGCGAGTATTGAATTCATGATCCAGGATAGTGCCTTCAGATCCAGCCATCTGGATATGAACGAGACTACAAAGAAAAGAACTAACCCGACGAGGATTGATGTAGCTTTCGTTCCCTTGACGAACTTGAAAAACGCGTAGAGCAGGACCGCTACGACAATGATGTCAATAATATCTATTGCTCTGATTGGGAGAAATCCGAAGAGTTTCATCGTGTTATCAGGTCAATTATTGAAGCGACCCGTTTGGCCTCCATGACATCGTGCACTCTCAATATTGAAGCACCATTCTGGATGAGCAATGACTGAATTCCTAATGTTCCTTCCAACCTATTTTCTGGTGAAAGACCGAAAGGATTGCCGACAAATGATTTTCTTGAGTGACCAACGAGTACGGGTCGACCTAATTGCCTGAGTTCGGCAAGACGTCTTATTATGACGTAGTTATCAGCCAGCAGCTTGCCAAAACCGAGTCCTGGGTCGATCACTATCCGATCCCGGTCAATGCCTGATTCTACGGCATGATCTATCCTCTCCTGGAGAAAATTATAAATTTCACGCATGAGATCCTTGTATTGAGGATTTCTTTGCATTGTTCTTGGTTTGCCTTTCATGTGCATGATTATCGTACTCACCCCACTGCGGGCTATCGTTTTGACCATGTACTGATCGAATCTGTGTCCTGACACGTCATTTATTATACTCGCACCCTGATCGATCGCAAGTGCTGCGACTCTCGCCTTGTAGGTGTCAACAGATATTGGAACGCGCGTGAGTTTGGCCACCAGAGGCAGCACGCGTTTCAGTCTTCTTATTTCTTCCTTTTCATCGACTGGCGCGCTCTTTGGTCTTGTTGATTCAGCTCCAATATCAATAAAATCAACGCCCTCTTCGTTCATTTCATTCACAACCTTCTCGATGATCGACCTGTCGGTATAACGGCTGCCACTATAGAAAGAATCCGGCGTCAGGTTGATCACGCCCATAATATAAGTGCGGTTCATCACAAACCGCTTTCTGCCTATTTTCAACAGAGGTTCCTGTTTGTCTATCATGACCGAAGCCAACTGTATACGGATGTCTTCCATCCATGGCTGCTCACGCAGCCGCCTCTCGATTTTCTCGATTTCGCGGCGGTTCGCAAAGAGAATGAGCGGGTATTTTTTTCCGCGGCCGCCTTTGTATGCGCTCTTCGGGATCGCCGCGTCGGCGTCGCAGATGAGCGCAGTCTGCTTCAAGACATTGACCTGTGCACACGAGAGGCCATCGAATTTCAAGGCCATGTATTCGGCCTTCTTGATGAATATCTTATAAGCATCGGGGTCAACATGCATTCTCTTTAACTCGTTGGTGACCGTTTTTTCGTTATCGATGATTAATTTTCTCATCATATTCTCGTCGGTTCAAGCAGCGTACGGGACCTACAGGAAATATGCAGCAGGATTGATGCCGTAGATTTGGGGGTAAGTCGGGCGGATGATTTTTATTTCGGTATGTGATGCGAGGTCAATCGTCCTGCCGTCGATTTTGTTGTTATTGCTGTCGACGACGATCTTCACATTCGGCAGATCAATTGCGCTTGGGTTCTGTCTCATGACGACGCCTATTTCGCCGGTGCTTAGCTCCAGACAGCTGCCAACTGGATAAATACCCAAAAGTTGTGTGAAAACCTTCGCCAGTATTGGATCAAACAACCGGTTTTGGTTCGACCAGATCACACGCAAAGCAAAATGTGGTAAATACGGAACAGGCTGGTAGCCCCGGGCTGTTGTCATTGCATCATACGAATCGCAGATCCTGACTATCCTGGAAAATAGAGTGGGTTCATCTTCTTTTTCCCTCAGCGGATAGCCCGTGCCATCATAATTCCAGTGATGTTGATAGGCAACGGTGATAGCGAACATCGAGATTTCGTCGAGCCCGCGGGTCTTGAGAATTTCCCGTACCCCGTAATTTGAATGCAGTTTCAATGTTTCCCATTCCTGATCCGTAAGTTTCTGGATCTTGTTTATGAGCTCCTTAGATATTTCAACTTTGCCAATGTCGTGCAGGATTCCCGATGTGCCGAGCCGGGCAAGGTTCTTCCGGTCGAGTCCAATTCGTTGCCCGAGAGCCAGCGCGAGGATTCCGACGTTGAGGGAGTGGTTAAAAGTGTACTCATCGAAATTCTTTATCGTGGTGAGCGCGAGGATTCCGAATTCATCCCTGGATATTGAATCAACAAGACCGTATATGACCCGACGTGAACTCTTCACATCGACCGGTCTCCCGGTCCACAAATTTTGCATGAGGTTCTTGGTGACTTTCAAGGCCTTGAAATAAGTCCTTTTTGTCATCTGCCCATTCTCAATAGGTTCTTCCGGCTCTTTGTCCGTCTTGAGGAGTTCGATGTTGATGTGGGGAAGTTTCTTCTCAGGTAGTAGTCGCTGGAAAGATGCTCGATCCTCTTTGAAAATACTGGCGAAGTCAATTACTTCTTGTTGCGTAACACCACGCTTGAAGGTTATCGATTTGATGTTCAGCGTCTTCAGCTGAGTATTCATGAATTGTAGATTCGCATAGCTGTCGATTTCATATTTGAGTCTCTGTTTGTTGAAAAAGACATAATCACGGTACCGGACAAATTCAAGACTCGAGAAAGTCGTCAGGAGCTCTTCGATACCGCTCATGAATTTTTGTGCAGTATTGATCACTACATTGTTGTTCACATCGTAAACCTGAACTGCCTTAAATAGCGGATACAGCAAACCGACAACAGTCTTACCTGCGATGTATATATTCATGTCAATCGCTCCTTGAACACTGACTCGCAGGCAAACCTAATATCATTATTGCGTTTCTGCATTCCTTTTTTCAGCACCGCCAGTGATTCTTCGGTGCCGATCTGATTCAACGCCAGTGCAGCCAAACGTCGCATTACCCTGTATTTCTTTTTCCCCAACCACTTACGTTTGCAGAGCATTTCCTGCATGATCTGGACAAAGTCGTCTCCAGCATTTACTGTCAGCGCGTTGAAAACCTCACGTTGTTCGGCAAAATCCAACCCGAGAAAACTACCGTGTTTTATACGTTCAAGTAATACAGGATATATATCCGGGCGCTTGAACTTGCTCAGTATGCGCAAGGACTTTATCCTTGCTTCTACATCCGGGTCATTGATGTATTTGGTTATGATATCGATTTGTTCGGCATTGCCCAGAGCTTCGATGACCGCCAGCCTAACCTCTCTGTTCGGGTGATCGACGAGAGGGTCCAGGATTTTGGCGATGCCGACTGGTTTGACCAGGCCAAGGACGTTGATTGCATTAAGAACCGTGCCGGACTCTTTGCTTCGGAGAAAGGCGACAATCGGTGACGGATCGTCCTTTGCCATGTGTGCGACTCTGTGCCTCAGTGCGTTCAGACGGTCAGAACGTTCTATATATGGCATCAATTCTATTAGAAAGGGAATGGATTTCTTCCCAAAAAACCCAATGAACGCCAGGAATTCATTGAAAACATCATCTTCAGGCACATTGACAGTCTCCCTGAAGCTTGCAATTGTGGTTTCGTTCTCGAAACGTTCGATGAAATTTATATCCGGTATATCTTTCAACTTGTAAGCGATACGGCGTGCGTTGTAAAAGTCCTTCGTGTTCACACAACTTTCCAAAATTTCGATCAAGCCGTCAATGATTTCCTGGGAGCGATCCGTATGCAGATAGTCGCCAAGAGTTTTTATTACTACCGGGAGTATGGCCGTTTTCTCGTCGCTCGATATACATGTTTTCAGGTTTTCAACCTCCTGGGTGTCGAGATCGGGAATAATTACAGCGTCGATGTCTATTTTTTCCCTGAGTATTAGCTGTTTTAGCTTCTCGTCGTAATCAACGTACTGAATGGGCACTTCAGGTACCCGGTAATCGAGCACTTCTTCTGCTTCTATAACGTAGAAGGTGATATGAGCGAAATTGCATTCCCACAGCCCCAATGCGACATCCCAATCCTTGGCAGGTCGGCTGATGACATCGACGAAGAGCAGGAGTTCGTCAGAGATCAGACCGCTCAAGAAACTGATGCTGCGGATGCCGTCTTTGAACAGCCTGAAGGCAATACTCATGTCCATCTCTTCTTCTTTGTAGACCACCTGATCGAGATGTACAATCTGGAATTTCTCGACCTTAAGGCTTATTTCGTTATGTCCTCTGAGATATTCTGCTGTTTTCTGATAGAAAGGCTCAAAGAAATGACGAAATGATGAATGATTCATCCCGTACATCTGCATTGCCTTGAAGGATTTCGTAAGGCCTAGAATGATTTGAGCTACATCGTCTTTCATTCAATGTAATTATAGACATATCTTTTGTTTAGTCAACAATTATGTATAAAATGTAGGTAAAATGCCCCGCGAAACCCATTTTCTTTCCGTTCGAACGACGCATCAACAAATTATTGACTTCCTTCGAAAATTGAATATAATAAATGCAATGAAACGAACCTATCAACCGAGTCGAAGAAAACGGAAAACGACGCATGGCTTTCGCAAGCGTATGAAGTCCAAAGCAGGCAAGCAGGTTCTGAAAAGAAGAAGAAAAAAGGGGCGGAAGAGGCTCGTTGTATAGTCATACCTAAGGTATAAGGCAGCGAAATAAAAAAACACGTACTTCCACGAACTGAAATACTCAAGGGGAGTTCGGCAATCAGAGAGTTATTCGTACGGGGTCGGAGAAGAAAGTACGGGAAAATCAAATTTATTTACGTTTCGTCTGACGTCCGGAAAGCTGGTTTTATTGCCTCCAGGAAAAGCGGTTGCGCCGTAGAGAGAAATAGGGCAAGGAGAATTTTAAGGGAGGCATATCGAGTGAACAGGGACAAATTTAAAGGGATGAAGATAATACTTTACACCGAGGAATGCATTACACTCAAAGAAGCCCTTGAGACCATAAACAGATTCAAGGAGGGGGGATGAGTCTGGTTCTAATCTGCCTCGTTCGGGCATATCAGTTGTCCATCGGAAAGCTCCTCCCCAGAGTCTGTCGTTTTGAGCCCACGTGTTCGACATACGCGATCGAAGCACTAAGAGAACACGGGTTCTTCCGCGGTCTTGCTTTGACTTTGTACCGTATTCTGCGTTGTAATCCTCTCTGTAACGGTGGTTGGGATCCAGTGCCAAAAAGGATGGTTGGAAATGAGTGATCGTACGAGGACCGCGATGGCTTTTGCCATCATCATTGGTATTTTACTTATCTGGACGTTCTTCAATAGACCTGCTCGAAAACAAGAAGTACCCGAACCGGTGGTCCAGGATACGTTTATGGAGCCGGTTGAATCTGTTGAAGAAGAATACACCAAGGTTACCGAAGACACGATCGTCATTGACCGCCGCCATGTCCGATTAGTATTGTCCACCTATGGTGGATCTCTGGCGTCCCTGTATTTAAAAGACTACGATGTCGATATTGTTCCTCCCGGCCGTCATCTCTTTGCGAGTTCAATAAAGGACAGTGTCAACGATGTCGCACAAATGTCTTATGCGATCAGCGATGATTCTGTTACTTTCTTCCATGGCGATGAAAAGAAATTGGTGAAGACCTACCGGTTTGACCACGATTACGGATTCTCTCTGCGCGTTAAAGGTGATACATCGAATCATATTCTCAGCCTGAAAGCGGGTCTCAATATAACCGAACCAAAGAATGAAGGCGACGACTTGCGCAACTTCAACGTCTATATTAAAAACGAAAAGGTCGAGACTGTAACAAAAAAAATCAAGGATTCTTATGTGTATGACAGCAAATTGGACTGGTTTGCCCTGCGTACCAAATACTTCATATTGATCGTTAACCACATTAATGGTATCGATAAGGTCTCGTTTCATAAGGTGCCGGGCGAAATAGAACAGATTGAAACACGCGATGCATCTTTCGGATGTTACTACATGGGTGGTGCCAAAGATCGTTACGGAGCAGAGATCGTCAGCGAAGCCGATCTGGACATCAGTGTTCTCCTGCTACCTATGGACCGTGATCATCTTGCCAAATACGAAGAGGGTTATGAAGAGATGGCTTCAGGAGGTTTCTGGGGACCGATCTCGCGAGTTATAATGGCAGTACTGAACTTCATATACTCACTCATTGGCAACTATGGTTTCGCAATAATGATCTTTGGGCTATTGATCAAACTGATTTTCTTCCCATTGTCGCGTCAAATGATATTATCCCAGCACAAGATGCAGATGGTCCAGCCCGAGCTTAAGAAGATTCAGCAAAAATACAAGAATGATCCCCAGCGAGTGAATCAGGAGATGATGCATCTCTACAAGACGTACAAGGTCAATCCACTCTCTGGTTGCTTGCCACTGATAATCCAGATGCCCATTTTCTTTGCCCTCTTCAGAACATTGACTACCTCCATAGAATTCCGCCACGCAAATTTCATTTTCTGGATCACTGACCTTTCGTTGAAGGATCCGTACTATGTTCTACCCATCAGCATGGGCATAATGATGGTGGTACAGTCACTGACAACAACTATCGATCCACGCCAGCGGTTGATGATAATCTTCATGCCGATCGTTATGGTTTGGATTTTTATCAATTTACCCTCGGGGCTACAATTGTACTGGTTTACGTACAACATATTTACTTTGCTTGAGCATTTCATAACCAAGAGAGGAGGACTAAAATGAGACTGACTGAAGCATCAGGGAAAAACCTCGACGAAGCCATCGAATCCGGATTGAAAACATTAAGGGTGAGGCAGAATGAGGTCGAATACGAACTCATCTCCGAAACAGAGGATGAAGTAAAAATCAAGATGGAAGTCAAAGAGCCTCGCCAGCATCTTCTCGAAGTAACCAAATTCATACTTGAAAGCTGCGGATTCAGACCGAATATCAATATCGCCAAAGACGATAAGGGTTTCTATGTTAACATTAAGACAAGGCATGCCGATGCTATTCTGATCGGGAAGAAAGGAGAAACATTGTGGGCGCTTCAGTACATAATAACGCGCCTGATCAAACGTTTTCACCCGAATCTGAAAATCCTCGTCGACGTCAGCGGCTATCGTATGCGTCGGACAAATTTCTTGAAGAAAAAAGCCGAAGCGATCGCGTGTATCGTGCTGCAAACCGGACGCGAAATGGCGCTCGATCCTCTGACTAAACGGGAACAACAGATAGTCGAGATCAAGCTGAGTGAAATAAAGGGTGTGAAACTTTATAGCATAGGAAAGGGAGCAAGCAAGAACGTTATAATTGCTCCGAATGATGAACCCAAATGATACGATAGTCGCTTGTACAACTCCATCTGGCTACTCGAGTGTAGCTGTAATCAGACTTAGCGGCGTTCAGGCGATCCCCCTCCTGCAGAAAATATTCAAACCCACACTGTTGACGGGTGAATACACATCCCATCATGTCTATCACGGCCATGTTATTGATCCCGATACCGGCGATAACGTCGATACTGCTCTTGCAGTACCTTTCAAAGCCCCCAATTCCTATACCGGTGAAGATGTGGTAGAGATTTCTTGCCATGGTAATCCATTGATCGTGGATAGGATTGTAAGGACTTTGAACGAACTCGGTGCGAGAACCGCACGGCGGGGAGAATTCACAAGACGTGCTTTGATCAGCGGGAAGATCGATCTAATACAGGCCGAAGCCGTTCTCGATACAGTGAATGCATCGTGTGACCAGGCACGAAGACTGGCCGTGTTGCAGTACGAGGGAAAGTTGTCGGAAAAGATATACGACATGCGTTCTAAGGTCATTGATTCATTATTCCTGGTCGAAGCTGAGATCGATTTTCCTGAAGAGGAAGATGTCAGATATGACCCTGCCGGAATAAAAAATAATCTCGATGCGATAGTAGATGAGATCGATGAGTTGCTCAAGGGAGCATCGGTCGGAATCAAGATCAAATCCGGATACCGCATTCTGATCACTGGAAGAGCCAATGTTGGTAAATCGACGTTGTTTAACCGGCTCGTCGGGCATGAACGCGCAATCGTGCATGAGAAACCCGGTACGACTCGAGATTTTATTGAAGAAGACGTGCAAATGGGGGACATCCACGCTTTGCTGTACGACACCGCAGGTATACTCTCCAAAGCGACGGGTCCAGATAAGATTGCCCAACAGAGGACAAAAGCGCTTATCTACGATGCTGATCTGATTCTCATGATGTTCGACGGCTCAGAACCAATGAATGAAGAAGACATATTTCTGTATAATCTGGTGAAACACAAAATCAAGTTACTTCTTGTAAACAAGATCGACCTCAACGTAAGGCTGAGTAACGAATCGATCCTGTCGGATTCCATAAAAATATCGGCCAGGACAGGAAAGAATATCAATTTGCTGCAAGATGCCGTCAGAAGTACTCTACTACCTGAGGCTTCCAAAGAGGATGTTCTCATAACGCGACACCGCCACATAGATGCGCTCACCAGAGCAAGAAGGTGCCTCGTTGAAGGAAAGAACGCACCGACTATTGAGACAATGGCTTATGAAATGCATTGTGCCTTGAACGAGATCGGTGAGCTAACCGGGCAGACACTCCGCAAGGAAATCCTCGACCGCATATTTGAGGAGTTCTGTGTAGGGAAATGAGGAACGAAAAACGTTATTTTCGTTTAGTCTGCTACTATCGTTAATCCCGTTAATTTCGTTAATATCGCTATTACCGTTAATACCGCTAAAAGACATTTCGAATTGCGAATTTAACAAGGAACGTTGGGTTCGTTACTATCGCTAATCTCGTTATTTTCGTTATTCCCGCTATTTTCGTTCACCGACTGAGATTGCTTCGTCACTACACTCCTCGCAATGACGGGGAGGTATGGCGTCTCAGGTTCTCAACCGCCTTACATCTAAGCTTCTGGTTTCCCGCTATGCGCCATGCTCCATGCCCTATGCTGCAGCATAGCGTATCCTCAGGAGCGAAGCGAGATGTCTGCAGTGAAACGTGTCTCCAGCGATAGCATGTCTTTAACGTAGTGTGTCTCCAGCTGAGTTTGTCTCAATGTCACCGGTGCACCGCTTCTCGGTGTGTTTCTCAACCTCTTATCCTCTGAAGTTCTGTTATTCACAGCTTCTTAACTTCTCAGATTCTCATCTTCTGCTTTTCTATACTTCGCAGAGGTTTATTTTTCAATTGATATTATTACGATTACGATATACGGCAAACGAGTACGAGAATATTGACTTCTCCATATTTTCGTCTATAATCCGCTAGTGATAATCGACCCCATCGATTTGAACCTCATTAGACAGCTCGAACTCCAGGGAACAATACCTGTGCACGATTTTGTGAGTAAATTCCACATCTCACAGAAGGAAATACTATTGCGGATCAGAAATTTCGAAGATACAGGATTAATAAGCGAATACGGATTCAAGCTGTTCTTGCCAGGTATTCATGGAGGTAAGTGGTATTGGGGCTGTATCGCAGGTGAAGCCTCACCACGGTTCAGATTGGGGAAGACAATTCCTTTCATCGAGGAGATGGTTGAGAACCTATCATTCCCGCAGGGTGTATGTCCAAATGTTTCACTTTTGTTCTATGCAAAGAATCTCAAAGAGATCAGGTCACTTTCGAACAAACTACCCGGTATGAAATATTCAGAGGTCTATAAGGTTGATGAATACAACTTGGTAATGCCGAGGTTGTTGGTCAAAGAAGATTGGCAGTTAATAGATGAGTTCTGCAACAGCAAGAAAATACGCTATACACTGATCAACAGGATAACACAGAAACCGAAATCTGAGAAAGAAGTAAGGCTTTCACGTTTGATATGGACGCGTGGAAACCGTCAAGGTATTCTTTCGATCGCACCTAATTTCAACTGGAGTATCATAAAGAATTACATGCATGTTCATCTCGCTGTAGTAACAAAAATTCGGGTAAAGGAATTGCGCAGAATCGTCAAGGAAATCGGTTTTGTCGGAAATATTGCATCGCGTTTCAAGAAACGATACATTCAAATTGAATTCGATTTGTGGGGTTTTTCTGACTTCAGGGTCATCATGCATGCAATTACAAAGATCGAAGGTATTATCGTCGAGGGTTGTTCTTTTGCCTATAGAAATAGAATATACGATGATTGGGTCAGGGATTTTGTACAAAATCAGATTTAGCCAACTCATAATTCTCTTTTTTTTAATCGCTGGTTGTTCGAGGGAACCGGAATTCATCATAACAACGATCGTCACTGAGACAAAACACGTCGTGGAGAAGGGCGAAAATCTCGAGACGATTCTTGATAAACTCTCGGTCGCGGATTATCGGGCTGACATCATCACGGCGCTGCATAAAGCCGGATTCCCATTCCGAAAATGTTTGCCTGGAGACACAATCTCACTCGTGAAGGAAGACAGCAAATTTTCTCATTTGACCTACCGTCAAAATTATCAAAACATCTACTACGTGAAAAAAGAAAGTGGTTGTCTGTCAGTAGCCATGAAATATCCCTATTTTGATACGATGCTGACCTATATCAACGGCAGCGTTAACTCTACCCTTTATGAATCCATGCTGGCTTATGACGAGACGTCGCAGCTGGTCATCCGGTTCGCCGATGTCTTTGCCTGGGAAGTAGATTTTTTCACAGACACGCAGGACGGAGATTCGTTCTTCATCTATTTTGACAAGATTTTTTGTGATTCCGTTCTTGTCGACTATGGGTTGATCGGTTTTGCGCGATACAAAGGTGCAGCGGGTGATTTCTACGGCTTCTATTATTGCGACCCGGAAGGTCATGATGACTATTTCAATCGTGATGGGCAATCATTACGGAAATCACTGCTTAGATCACCGTTGCGTTTTTCGTATATCAGTTCGCACTACTCAAAACGCAGATATCACCCGATTCTCAAGAGATGGCGCCCACATCACGGGTTGGACTACGTTGCACCGATCGGCACGCCGATCGCCACGATCGGTGCTGGTCGGGTTACGTTCAAAGGATGGAAGGGTGGTTATGGCAACCTCGTGGAGATACGGCATGCCAATAACTTCAGATCAAGGTACGGGCATCTGTCGCGGTTTGCAAAGGGCCTTTATGTTGGTAAACGAGTGAAGTCGGGAGATCTAATTGGCTACCTTGGTTCAACCGGTTTATCGACCGGTCCTCATCTGCATTTTGAACTCCACAAGAACGGGGTACCTATAAATCCTATGCGAGTTGACATTCCCCGTGCTCCGTCGGTGAATAAGAAATATATGGATGCATTTATTGCCCATCGTGATTCAGTACTGAATGCTGTACATAAAGTAGCCAACGGTGGGGGAGAGGTTCTTCCGGAGACGTAGGATCGCGGGAATCTCTCGCAGGCATAATGGTCTGTAAAGAATCTTTGAAGTATTAAGTGAATTTTCATGGAGGAGGTTGAATGCCGATACACCTGAGAGCAAACAAGGAGGATTATGCACCAACTACACTGTTGGTCGGTGATCCTGCAAGGTCGGTGAGGATTAGCCAGTTTCTAAAAGATTCTAAGATGGTTAACAAAAACCGGGGCTTATTGGGATATACAGGTACATATAAAGATCAGAATATAAGTGTGCAGACTACAGGGATAGGTTGTCCTTCGGCAGCGATAGTCGTTGAAGAACTCATCCAGCTGGACGTGAAGACCTTGATCAGAATAGGTACATGCGGTGGTATCGGCGCACAAATCAAGCCGCTCGATATGATCGCCGCAGTTGCAGCATCGCCCTTTGATGGAGCCACGCGTACTTATCTCAACGGTGAACCCCATGCCCCGTATGCTACGTATGAAATACTACACGCTGCAAGTAACGTCGCAAAGGATAAAAATATTGACCTTATCTTTGGCGGTGTGGCGAGTGTTGATGTTTTCTACAATCCGTTTCCTGATTATGTTGAGAAGCTAAGGGGGAAAGGCATAATTGCGGTGGAAATGGAAACGAGTTTGATATATTATCTGGCAAATAGAAGTGGTTTGAATGCGGCTTCATTCCTGCTCGTCTCTGATATCGTGGGCGGGGGAGAGGAATTCACAAAGTTCGTTTCTGACCAAGAACTGGCAAAAGCCATGGATGGACTTATCACATTGGTTCTTGACGTCAGTTCAAAAATAAGCGGCAGTTCGTAAGATCGCAGGAGGAAATCATGCAAAAGTGGCGCTGCTCTATTTGTGATTATGTGTACACATCACGAAAGGGTGATCCGGAATCAGGCATCAAACCGGGAACTCGTTTTGAAGACCTGCCTGAGTACTGGGGTTGTCCTGATTGCGGTGCATCGAAACAGAATT
Source organism: candidate division WOR-3 bacterium (assembly GCA_029858255.1). Taxonomy (NCBI): domain Bacteria; kingdom Pseudomonadati; phylum Caldifarciminota; species Caldifarciminota bacterium. Next base: position 14,072 of record JAOUFJ010000027.1, read on the forward strand.
TCGAGCTTGTAGTGGACGACGGATTTGATTATTGATTCCTGCCATGGGTTAATTGTTGACTAAACATCTAAAGTAGAGATAATTTACTCATGCTGTCTGAATACCTTGAACCTGGAAAGATACTACTAAATGCTGAAGGCAACAGTTATCGAGAATTATTGTCGATGATGCTCGACAGGAGCAGTGTAACCGATATTCCCGGTACCGTTGACAAGATCCTCGAACGAGAGAAAATTATGCCGACTGCTTTAGGAAAGGGCATATTTCTTCCGCGTATTGTTGTCGATGACATAAAGCGAACCGAGGTGCTCGTCACACTGAACCATGGCGGTTTGGTGTTCGATGATTATGGCACTGGTGTCGCAAACGTTATAATGCTGTTTTTGTTTTCAAAGAATGATGACTACATAGCCCTTCTTGCTCAGAGTCTGCGTTTATTGAATGATGACTCCTTGCGTTCTGACCTCCTTCACTGCAGAAAAGCGGACGATGTGATCAAAACAGTGAATGATTGGGAAAAAGAGTGAAAAGGAGTGTACGTTGGATATTTCTTGTTTTATGGATATTGACGATCTTCGTGCTGACCGGATATCCCAAATTCAATGTGCCCAAGGTAAAGGACCTTCCTGTGGACAAACTCTATCATTTTGTGGTTTTTTTCATCATGGGGCTGATCGCGGCGCGGTTGATGAAGGTTAGAAGTTTTTTCGTACTTGGTTTGTTGGTGGTTCTTTTTGCCGAGTGCCAACAACTAATCATTCCCGGGCGCGATTTTGAAGTAACTGATATGCTGGCTGGTGTGCTCGCGCTAATTGTGAGTTACCTGATTTTCAAACAGAAAAAGGCGGGGAGTTATGTATCAGAAGCCTAAAGGAACCAGGGATCTTTTTGGGCAGGAACTACGCAGGCTCGAGGCAATGAATGCTGCAGCAAGAGATTTTTTTGGTCGAAACGGCTATGAGGAAATGAGGACGCCTTCTTTTGAATTCGCTGCTCTTTTTGACCGTTCGATCGGGTCAACCACTGATATCGTGGAACATGAGATCTATCAGTTTGAGGTGAACAAGAAAGTATATGCTTTAAGACCCGAAGGCACGGCATCTGTGCTCAGAGCATTTATCGAGAACAAAATCACGTTACCTGCACGATTCTTCTATATCTGTTCAATGTATCGCCGGGAAAGGCCGCAGAAAGGCAGGTACCGTGAGTTTGAGCAGATCGGCATAGAGTTATTGGGGGAGAGCAAACCATTCTTCGATGCCGAGATAATCGACCAAGGCAAGCGGTATCTGGATTTGATCGGTGCGAGGGACTATATGATCGAGCTCAACTCAATTGGCTGTCCGGATTGCCGTGATAAATACCGGGAGAAATTGAAAGAGGTCTTACAGCCATATCTGGGAGATTTGTGTGACGATTGCCGCAGACGTTTTGAGAGGAATTTCCTGCGTATTTTTGATTGCAAGAAGGAAACCTGTCAGGGCGTGTATAACAAGGTGCCGAAGATTACGGACAATCTCTGCGCAGATTGTGCAGAACACTATGCAAAAGTGAAGGAATACTTGGGCAAATTTAGCATTCAATATACCGAGAACAAGAAGCTGGTGCGGGGACTCGATTATTACACCAGAACCGTTTTCGAATTCAAACATTGCGGACTGGGCGCGCAAGATACGATCATAGCCGGTGGACGTTACGACCTGCTCATGAGAGAACTGGGTGGCCCAGATACCCCTTGCACTGGTTGGGCAATGGGTCCGGAACGCCTGCTGATTACCATGCCTGAGGACCTGCCCGTGTTAGACAAGAAAGAGACTTTTTTCATTGCTGGTATGGGAGAGAGGTATGTTACTGACATTATTGCTCTTCGCGGTCAGATACAGGATCATGGTCATATATGCCTCGTCGGTGATCCGGGTGAAGCGATAAAAACACAGGTCAGGAAGGCTGATAAATCCGGGGCGACGTATACCGTCATCTATGGGGAAGATGAAGAGAAAAATGGTTATTACACTGTGAAGAATATGCAGTCCGGCGAACAGCGGAAAATCCCAATGAATGAATTCAGTTCCTTTATCAGGCAAACCAAAGGTAGTTAGAGAATATGGCGATTTCTTTTCTACAGGACTTAGAGAGTATTTTTGAATTCTTGCTTCGACGAAGCGACGCCAAGACCACGATAACTACTCTCTACGATGAGATCAAAGAGATGACCGAGGAACAAATCACACAGCGTGATGTCGAAAACTTCGTCGCTTACTTCGAAGTTATCCTCTCTGCTCCAAAGGTTCCGAAAAAAGTAAGATTCAACCGTGAGCTTGTAAAAGCGTTCATAGGCCGCACATACACAGGCATGCATAACTCTGCTCTCGAGAATAGGGTCGATAGTGTTTATGATTATCTCCAAAGCGAGATTGAAGATAATACCGAGATCACACACGAAGGGTTGAAGAAGATCCTTGCTGATTTGAACGAATCGAAGAAGCCGTCGCTGGAAAAGATCATGGCCCGGGCGAGAATCGCCACAATATTGAAATGGTTGCAGGGCCCGCTGAAGGAACAGTTGTCTTTAGAATTACAGGACAATGTGGTATTTCTGGCGACCGTCTATGGCCAGCACAAGAAAAATATCGCGATCAATGTTGACTGGCAGACTTATAAGGTGACAAAAGAGGACATGGAAATACTCGATAGTGAATACCGGATGCTTGAGATCGCTATCATCGAGGCCTTTGAAGATATCAAAGCTGCTCGCGAGAAATTGACCGAATCGAGCACATACCAGGATCAATTTCAAATCGTATTGACCAGCTTTGACAATCTGGTGATGTTCGAAGAATCCGGTATACTGGATTCATTCGATTCATTCAAGGACAAACTTATCATATCGATCACGCTGATATACCTCCAAGACGAATATGTGAAGAAAGACCCCGAACTGAAGAAGTTGATCCAGTTATTTGTTTCCATGTATGTAAAATTCAGGGATGCGCATTACGGAACAGACTCGAAAATAGAGACTGCCGGATACCAGTAGACTACTAAATCTCAGAAGACGTAACATTTAATTTGCATGGATTCGATGAGCCGTCGAGAGTCAAGTTCTATTCAAAAAGGGGAGAGGTCGTGGTCAAACTTCCCCTATGTTCTTATCGGGCGATTGGCGGTTTATTCATCTTCTTGCCGATAATCCCAGCTAGTATCAGTGCCCAGAATCCAGCAATATAACACAGCAACAATCCCAGGGTGCCCACGTAGATTACTCCTGCAACCGCGCCCAAATGGCCTAAAACGATTGTAAGGAGGCCTCCCAATGCAACATAGCCTCTATTTGGTCTTTTATACAGTGGTACAACGGCAAATACTATTAGAATTCCGAGAATTATGGCTGCAATGCCGGCAATGATGCCCACGTGACCCATATTACCACCGGGATATGGGTAGTAATAAAGGGCACCAATGCTCATACCAAGGCCTGCATTGACGACCCCGCTGGCAATGATCAAATAGCCGCCAATCAAAGCGAGTTTCTTCGGCATACGTAGGTTCTGTTCCATTTCTGACTCCTCTCATGAGTAATACGCAGGAATGACTCGGAGGTCGCACATGCCAACCAATTTCTCTATTACAGTGTATATATTTAACATCAAGAATATATCATAACCCACTATATTGTGTGATTTATCGCATTTAGCTTATGCGATGATTTAATATAAATATAGTCACTCATAATCTTCATTGCACAGGTCAGGGCTGGGTAGGAGGATGATTGCCATATATGATATCGTGACAGCTTGAAACGGCATACTCATTGCGAGAGTCCCGTTTCTTTATGTCATTTGAATATGGTGCAGGACGACGAGGCAATCTCACCGGTGAATCAAGGGTCTGATGATACGAATAGAATTGACCTGGTCGTTGAACGTGTCGTCGCGAGAAGAAATAAGACCGGGCAGAGGCAAGTCAGAGAATTAGGTATCAGTCAACAATGCATTTAGTATCGCCGATCTGGTGTCACTTTGACTTCAGTGCACAATACGGCAAGACAGTCTCTAGTTAACGTACGATGGCTGGAAGAGGGGTACTTAGCTGCGAGTTGACTTAGATTTCTGTAATTCTCTTGTGTCTGATAATATATATTACGTAAACTAATAAATTGATAGATATGACGCGTGGAAGCACTGACATCCCTAGCTTCCTCCTCTCGCCAATACGCTTGTCCTGATGCCGTATACCGAATCAACCACATCCAACCAATTATGCATACGTATTCTGATCGTTTAAATATTCCTCTTCGCCATTGTCCATATTTGATTGAAAACAGCAACAACCCGGTTAACTAACCCACACTATCTCCCGGCACCTCCTCCTGCATACATTTACACGGACGCTCGCTGACTATTTTACCGCACGACGTACAGACGCTTCGCACCATCTTACCACACTTCGCGCAGTAGACCAACTTGATATGGCTATGATCAGCTCCACAATGCGGGCATGACATAGTTCTCCTCCTTTGTCGCAGACCTGCTATGGATGAGTCGAGGCGTTCTTCTTGTATGCGTATACGTTCAGTGCTTTTTGATCGACAATGCCACGAGGATCTCCATCTGTACCCAGGCGTGTGATAAAATACTGTTTGACGTTCTTTGCATCTTCCATGCATGCTGCTGTTAGGTATACATAGCGGTCTAGGTCCAGGTTCACTCCGCGGGCAATTAACTCTTCCTCTGGCTGCTCTGCAAGACCAACATACCAGAAAGGGTAGTTCCCGCCATGTTGCTCGATGTAGTTCTTTATTTCAACAACGATCTTAATATCGCTCTCAGCCATCTTGGCTGCCTCCCTTTTTGCATAATGGAATCTACAGTGAAATTAACAGAAATTTTTTAGAGTATAATCCCTGCAGCCTCTACGTCAAGCTTTTTCAGCGTATACGGCGGAAAGCATGAATGTGCTGTCAACTGCGAGCGGCCATCTAGCTGTCTCACCCCTCTTCCATCGTCAATATTCGCTTGACAGAGAGATCGTTTTCAGTAGAATAAAGGCATGTAGGGAGGCAGAATTGGCATTCGATGTATTAAGCAACGGTAAAGTAAGAACCTTAATTACACAAAATATCTGTCCGTATTGTGGAAAAAGAACCGCTGTAAATCTTGGGGATGCAGTCGTCATGAACCTTGCGACGCGGGCAATGGAGGAAGGTGAATTGGTTTGTTACCACTGCAAGAATCCTGATTGTGAACACATGAATTACTATGTCAGAAAGGCGGATTTAAAAAACTGCATGCAGTGATTACGCTCTGCCAATAGAAAGACGTATCAGATAGCCATACTAGTACCCTACGACATTGTCAATGTCTGCTTGACACTCTATGCATGGCAAATTAATTGACCAATTTATGACAAGGATAAGTGCACTGGCGGTGTTAACGATGTTTACCATCCAAACGATCATAACGATATTATCGATCTAAACGCTCTTTGTATCCAGAATCGAGCGCGAATTTTGTACAAATCTCTGATTTGTATACAAAATTCAGTGTCCCTACATCCCGAAGGGATGAGGGGAATCCAGTATCAAGGATCAAAGTAGTGAAAGAGGCATGAATATCACTGGCTGGATTGTTCGGATATCGGTTTTGTTATGTATTCGGGATTGTACTGCTTGCGTAACGGGTTATAGCTTGCATCCGTTATTTCGAAAAAACCTGCGCGCAGGCTAGCAATATTTAGGCTTTCTTCTAATGACTATGCAATCACGTCGAAGTGATCTAAGTCTTTTTGTTGATATACCGCGGTCACTTTTCTTTGTCAAACTTCTTGATGAATGGTGTGAAGAGATCAATCGGCACGGGGAAGATTGTCGTGGAGTTCTTCTCGGTGGCCACTTTGGATAGTGTTTGGAGAAAACGGAGTTGAATGCCGACCGGTGTCTCACCGATAATCTTGGCCGCCCGGTTAATTTTGTCTGCGGCCTGAAATTCTCCTTCGGCATGTATCACCTTGGCTCTCCGTTCTCTTTCTGCTTCGGCTTGGCGAGCGATCGCCCTCTGCATGTCCTGAGGTATGTCGACATGTTTGATTTCGACCGTGGAAACCTTGATACCCCAGGGGTCGGTTTGCTGGTCGATTATCTTCTGTAGCCGGAGGTTGATTTTTTCCCGTTGCCCGAGTATCTCATCGAGTTCATATTCACCCAGCACGCTGCGCAGCGTCGTTTGCGCCAGCTGGCTTGTAGCATAGAGAAAATCTTCGACTTCGAGTATTGCCTTGGCCGGATCGAACACGCGGAAATAACCAACTGCATTCACCTTGATCGAGATATTATCCTTAGTGATGACATCCTGAGGTGGTACATCCATCGTGATCACGCGGAGTGCGACCTTAGTCATTTTGTCAATACCGGGAAAGAGGATGAATATGCCCGGGCCCTTGACCTTGATGAATCGGCCGAGTCGGAACACAATTGCTCGTTCATATTCCTTTAAAACCTTGATAGAACTCAGAATAATCAAAATAATCACTACGATTAGAATAGTGGTGACCCCCATGGGGACCTCCTTTTGGTATATTCTATGTAAAGTCCTGAGAAAGTCAAGACTCTGCAAAGACGTGCGATTTTTCCCGAATACAACCGGGAAATTGACATTTTCTCAATTCTGGCTAAATTAAACCATGATTCTATTATCGTTCTGAATCTTTTCGTTTTTTATACAGTCATACGTTACAAAGCAAATAGATTTGCCAAGAAGTTGTTTGGCAAGTAAAACAAATGATGGCAAGCTGGTTTGTTCGAGAGATCTGTCTGCGTTTCTAACTCGCTATCCCCTCCCCCTATTTCTAACTTCGAAACCCAATGAAGACCACACCTAACGCACCTATTATCATCTTTTCTACTGTTGCTCCTCCAACACAGCATTCACCGCAGCTTGATCGAGTTCGTACCATGAACCTGTTGCGGCATCAACTATAATAGGAACAAGACCAAATAGGACATCGAGAACGATCCAACCGACACCGACATGATTTGTTATTGTATAGGTCTTAGGGTCATAGCCATCTTTCTTGAATTCAATCGTATAGGTTCTTTTGGACTCCAACTTCAGGTTTATTGGTGTAGTGCCCATCAGGCTGCCGTTAACATAGACTTGCTCGCCAACAGGGTCGGAGTTGAAGTCAACATTGTTGTGGGCACCCTTGAAAATTGTGGCACATCCTCCGAGTATGTGTACACCGATTATCACAACAACCATCACCGTGCTTAATGCAACCATTTTCTTTAATTGTGCAATCTGTGTCAAGTCTTGTTCCGCCTTATTCATGCGCTCTTCTCCCCTACTTAATTGCTATACTCATATCCTCTGTTAACAATCAAAAAAAAACATCCCCATGACATTCGTTAAATTCTAAGTAAATTATTATTGTGTAAAGACGATGCACGGAGGTCGTTGTATGGCCAAGACAGAAAGCGATATTATAGAATATATCAAGAACTACATTGACGGGTATGGCGGAGATTATCCATCCTGGTATGTCGGCATTGCCGAAAACCCGAGGGAAAGGCTTATCAAAGGGCACAGATTGGATATCAATAATGACCTGTGGATATTCAGCACCGCAGAGAGTGCTCATGCTGCAAGGAGGATCGAGCGGCACTTCGCTGATATTTTAAAAACAGACGGCGGCATGGGTGGCGGTGCTGATACCGATTGCTGCGTATATGTCTATAAGAAAAATCCCCACACTGACCCCTAGTAACTCGCATAGCGAATAGTCATATTCATTCGGAACTTGCCCTGCGAAAGGATGTTCTCTTGATTGCCAACAATAATTGTTATGCGCGCCCAAGAGATTATAATCCACTAACACCAAAAACGCTCTCGATGCGTTCTTTGCGTCACTTGCTCGAACTGTAATCAGTTTCTAACGAAATTAACGAGAATAACGGACTAAACGTAACTAACGTCTATTTATCGCTGTAATCTTTGTGTTTATCATTGTCCCGCGACTGTGGGATACTCGATTGTCCTTTGCTCTGGCGATAATAATGAAAATTGGCATAATCGATCTAATCTGATCTGCGGAGCAGATTAGATGTGACATATCTTGTGAGTGCTATGTAATAGCCACGGCTATAATGTTCCAGTAGAAAAAAGGAGAACAATATGATACGTAAACGGTTATTTGTTTTGCGAATGATAGTAGTCTTGTGCCTGGGTTTTGTGCTGGCTTTTGCGCAATATCCGGACACGCTTTGGTCTAGGATACACAGCATATCCCCTGCTGGAGATATCGATGACGGGAAGTGCATTCGACAGACGATCGATGGTGGCTATATCATCACAGGTGCGTGTGTACCCAATGGTATGGTTTCTGCTGCTGATGTGCTGCTTTTGAAAACGGATTCACTGGGCCAAATACAATGGGTGAATAGTTTTGGAATAGAGTTCATGGACGAAGGGCTTTCAGTCGAACAGACATTCGATGGCGGGTATGTTATTGGTGGCCGCGCATTGTTCATCACCGGGCCCAATCCCAATTCTGACAACCAGAGTGACATATGGCTTATCAAGACAGATTCGAACGGCGATACGATCTGGACACAAACCTATGGTGGTTCTGGACACGACTATTGTACCTGGGTCGAGCAGACACCTGATTCAGGTTATATTATGGCTGGAACGATGAATTCCGGACGATCCTATCCCCCGACCTGTTTCCTTGAATACACCCAATCAGCCACAGAATGTGCATTTCTCATGAAGACCAACCCTATTGGTGAGCTCGTTTGGACCAAAACTTACGCGACAGGCAGTTATGGAAATTGTGCGCGGCAGACTGCCGACGGTGGCTTTATACTGGCGGGAATCCGTGTTTCTAATGATCAACCTGATATTTACCTTGTCAGAACGGACTCGGTTGGTGACACGATTTGGACAAAAACTATTGGCACTGTCGATTCCCTTGAATTTAGCAAGACGATTCAGATTCTGTCGGATGGATATGTGATAGGCGGTCATATCGGTCCGATGCCGCTGGCTGGTGTTGACGGCTTTGTTGTCAGGACCGACCTGTCCGGTAATGTTCTTTGGACGAATAGTTACGGCGACTCTCTCAGTGATGTAATCAATGCAATTGAAGTGGCTTCAGATGGCAGTCTCTTTCTATTCGGGAATACTAATTGCATGTTTCACATTCACAATGGTAATATGTGGATATTCGGCACGGATGCATACGGTACTCTGTTATGGGAGAGAACCTATGATTTTGCTTTGAACGATTATTGCTGGAGCTGTACAAAGACTTCTGATGGCTGCTATGCAGTGTCGGGTCTACTTGGCTATATGCTAGGCGGTGACCTCTGGCTGGCAAAGATCGGGATGGAACCGGGTGTGACAGAAAGTTCTCAACCGCAGGTTGGTTACCGTATGGTTACGAACACTCCCAATCCGTTCAGCAATACAACGAAGATTTCCTACGTGGTATCGCAGTCGGGTTTCCTGTCAATAGAAGTTTATGATGTACTCGGTAGAAAAATCCAAACACTGGTCAGCAGGTCTCAAGAACCAGGTGAATATTCAGTGCATTTTGATGCCACTAATATCCCGGGTGGCGTATATTTCTGCAAGTTACGCGTCGGCGACGGCGTCGTCGCAACGCATAAAATGCTGTTGCTCCGCTGAAAAATATCAATAAAATAACTGGACGAAAGGAGATACAATGCCATATAAATTTGTGAAAGATGTAACTGACCTCCGCGGTCTGAAAGATGTGTTGGGCATTGATTTCAGTCCCAAGAAAACATGCACATTTGACTGCATAAACTGCGGTTTAGGAAGAACTAATATCCTGACTGATAAAAGAGACGAGTTCCATCCTCCTAATGATGTATTCAATGAAATCAAGTCATATATAGACGAAAAGAGTGCGCCGCAGCACATTATGCTGACCGGCAGCGGAGAACCGACCCTCTATGCGGGATTCGGCAGACTTGTTGAGATGATAAAAGGCGAATTCCCTGACATTAAAACCATGGTCTTCAGCAACTTCTCTTTACTTTACAGAGAAGAAGTTCGAAAAGAAGTTGTACTATGTGATATTGTCTGGGGTAATTTCAACACGGTGATTGATGAAGAATTTAGAAAGATATATCGCCCCCACAAGTCCGTAACCATCCAAGACGTGATGGACGGGTTAAAGCAATTCAAGGCCGAGTACGATGGTATTTTTGAAGCGGAGACGAGATTTCTCAGTGGAATAAACGATAATGAAAAGAACGTTGACGGACTCAAGGAGTACATGACTGATATCAATCCACACAAATATCATATATTCGACGCCAAGTATGGAGGGCAGTCGTTATCTCCGGAGTTTGTTGAAACGCTTAGGAAGAAATTTGAAGACCTTCCTTTCCCGGTTGCATACAACGTCTAAAGCGATGATAGCATGTACTTACGTACCCATCTCTTCCCCATCCACCGGTTGGCATACAAACAAGGTTAATAAATATGGATAACATGAAGATATATGTTGACTAATCATATGATGGCGTTATAGTTGATGTAGCATGGCAAAGAAGAAGTATATATTAGGTATTGTCGGAAGCCCCCGAATAAACGGGAACACTGATTTCCTGGTGACCTCAATACTCGATGCAGCAGCAGAGGAAGGCTGTAGAGTTGAAAAGATAAACCTTAACAAGAGCAGAATAAATCCATGCCAGGCATGTGATCACTGTAAAACTCACGTAAGGTGCATACAGAAAGACGATATGCAGATGCTTAATAGAAAACTTCGTAAAGCAGATGGCATTGTGCTCGGAACGCCGGCGTATTTTTGGCAGGAAACCGCACAGACAAAGATTTTCATCGATCGTCTTTACGCCTTCTACGACAAGGATTTCAAACTGCGCATAAGGGGCAAAAAACGTGGAGCCGTCGTTTTTATCTGGGGCGAATCAGGCAGATCGGCGGCGCGAACTCTTAAGCCTGTTGTCAAATATCTTGAGAAGATATTGACCAGAGTGCTGAAAGCGGATTTAGTTGGCAGAATCGTTGCTGGAGGGATTCCCGAGAGTTGCGACGCTTCGGCCAGTATAAAATTGATTCGAAATGCAGAGGCAATTGGGAAAAAAATGGCTCGTTCTCTACACAAGTAGCATATGTCAGCTGCGGCATGTCTGCAAGTTAGATGGATGATTACACAGTGTTCTTCAGGTCGTGATTTTTTTGTTTAGGACACTCACCCTCAGGGTTTAGGATTCAAACTTTTTCATTACTCTTTTTGCGAAACTACTCGCCCGATTCAGTCGTATAACATTAATATTCCCCTGACAATTGAAAAAGCCAACAAGTTCTGCTTCCTGTGCTACCTTTTTGCATTTTGCCAACCACTTCTGAAGACCTTTTGAATCTTCACGCGTCGAATGCGTAACGAATAGGGCGATTTTCTTGCCCTGAGCGTGTTTCTCCAGGAAATTCTTTGCAGGCTTGGCAGGTCCACCGTAATGAAGCGGGAAACCGACGAATACTAAATCATAGCCTTCGAGACTGTCTATTTCTTTTACCTCTTTTAGGTGTTTCTTCGTTTTTATCACCTGGAAAATGGCTTGAGCAATTTTCTTCGTATTCCCAGTTTGAGAATAATATACTACTATGACTCTCATTGTCTACCTGCTTATCTGTTGAAGCATTGTAGAATGGTGAATCTCGCCCTTAGCAGTGCGTCACATTTCACCATGTGCTCTTCACTGAATAGTTACGCTTTCAAGTTCTAATGAAAGCGTAACTGTGGTATCTGCGTAGGCGTCTATCGCGTACCCCTTAACTTCGCCAATACCGTTGGCTAGATATACAAAAATGGTATCGTCTTCACCGATGTACGCGATTTCCCAACAGTCATTATACGTGCCTGCTGGCACAGATATGTCGATACTGCCCAATACGACGGCAGTCTCCGCTGAGTTCACGATCCATGTACGGCCATTTTCTATGGGGAATTCCAGATAAGTATCCGGTAACGTGTCGTCAAGGGTTTCATAGAGGTATACGGCAGTATCGGTTCCACGGATGTAGAATGTATCGTTACCAGAATATCCATTAAGGGTAATTGCAGTAGCAAATTCGAATACACTCATACCTCCTGCAAGTTGTGTTGTACCGACAATACGATCCTGACTATCGCCTGTAAAGGTATATGACGTATCAGGTATGTCTACGGTCATCGTGACTTCGTAGTTCCACTCATTCCCTATACTAAGCGGGTAGTAGTTTTCTTCTTCCTCTCCCCCACAGTTGATCAGGAATATCGCAATGGAGGTCAGGAGTATGAAGATAAATAACTTTCTCATCTTACCTCCCCACAAAGTATTTACTGATGTAAAGCATACCTGCGTGACAATCATTGTCAAGTCGCACAAATTGCACTTGATTGTCGCTGGAATGTACTTCGCCGGTCAGCGTGTTTTTATTCTGTTTTTGGTTTGAACCCGGCCTGGAGTAAATGATATTTCGCTTTTTCTCGATTACCTAGTTTCGAATACAGTCTGGCAATATTATAGTGGATGTTCGCCACAGTCTCGGGATCTGGGAGATTTTGCAGGGATCTTTCCAGGTATTCAATGGCCAATTGCGGCTGATTGTTATACGCATAATACATTCCCGTGTAGTAATTGACCTCTGAGTCAAGAGAATCAAGGGCAACAGCGCCGGTCAGGTATATCTTCGCGCTATCCATAATTCCAGATTGAAGATGTATTATTCCAAGTTTGCACATTGCATCGATGGTAACACTGGATTCGAGAGACCGCATAAACAATTTTTTCGCGTCATCCGTCCTCTCCATCAACAAATAGGTGTTGCCGAGTGCGTTCATTGCATCAGTACTCTGGAAGTTAAGTAAGAGCGCTTTTTTGTATTCTTCAGATGCCTCGATGAAATCGCCAGCCGCGAAATAACGATTTCCCAGACTTACATGCACTCTGGTGTAATCCACAATGTGCGTGCCGTAGAGGTCTGTATTGAAGAAAATTGTCATCACTGCTATTGCACCAATTGACAGCACGATCTTCTTGATTTGTATCTTCCTGATATTGCGAATGAACCAGAATATCGTAACGGCGGAAAATATTAACAGAAATGGTACCAGAGGTACACGGTACCGTTCTGTTACAAAAAATAGAACGATGGAGAATCCGTAAAACAGCAAGAAAAGCAGCGTCAATCTAGTGATCTTTTTGCCAAACGAACAAATAAAGCCCCAGATTGCCAACGCCAGTATCAAACCGAAATTGAAGAACGGAATCCTGAGCAGGAAAGAATAATCTTTCAACGTCTGAATAAATTGGTTATTTGAGAGTTCAAAGGAATTGCATAGCAAGTACGTTTTTTTTACCATTAATCCTAGCCACGCGATAGGTTGTGCAAATACGTACTCGATACCGCGTCCGAACCAATAATTAGATACCTGCGAAGGCAGTAGTTGGTGTCCACGTGCTCGTTCGGCAATGAGTATGGCATCCCTGTAACCGCCCCACCAGGTTGCATCGATCTCCGGTGAAGTCGCTGACCATCCGTTGGACAATGGATTATTGCCGAGAAAGAAATTTATACCACCATTCCATGCGACCACTACAAAGTCATTACCCGCTACGATGTTGATGAGCATTACTATAAGCAGAAGCGGTAGTAAGCCAGCGAGCATCAGCCAAATAGGCTTCATGCGTTCTTTTAAAGGCAATTTCTTTAAGTGCCAGAAAATGAATACCACAAAAGCCGGTATGATTATCAGAAAATTTGGTCTCGTTACCGATGCTAACCCCCAGAATATGCCGGCTAATATCAGATGCAGATTTATTTTGGTTTTGATCCATTTTGCAGTATAGAAGAAGGCAAGCAGGCAGAAAAAGACCTCTAAATTGGTCGTCAAAAGCATGGTATCAAAATACAAGAACATGCCATACATACATCCCAATAATGCGGCGAGGATGCCGACCTTTCGAGAAAAGAGCATGCTACCTAAGAGATAAATGATAACGCAGGAAAGCGCACCGATGATGGTGCCGATTAGTCTCGATATATAATATCCGTGACCAAAAACAGCATAGGTCAACCCGAGGAAATAGGGATACGCAGGAGCACGATAGAATGGAGCTCTCCCGAAGATATTGCCTTCCGCTATTTCCTGTCCCCACTCGTCATGATATTTCTCGTCCATTATGGGATCGTTGAAAAAGGGATTATTCTTGATTGATTCCAGATGTGCTATACGTATGCTGAAGGCAATTACAAAGATACCTATACATATCAACAAAGCCCTGCTACGCAATGGATTCACAAATTATTATATAAGCAGTAATTGCGATTGTCAAGCGGAGCACGTGCTGATTGAAAATTCAAAGAAAATGACCACCCGTCTCACTTGACTAGGATTCTTGAGCGTATATTATTATTGTAGGTGCATATGACCGAGGATATTGAGTTTATAGAAATCCTACAGACCACTGACCCGACCGAGATCGAGGTCATCAAAAGCATACTCAAGAACGCGGACATCAAGTATTATTTCAAGGGACAGGCATTAGGCAGGATATTCCCGACTATGAACAAACCCGTCCGCTTAATGGTTGAAAAAGAAAGATTTGAAGAGGCAAAGGAATTGTTGAAAGGTCATGGCACAGAATAGTTTCGTACTGCTCGATAAGGTCTGGCAGAAGGGCAAGGAATTTCTCGGTGTTAAAAAGCCAATAATTTCCGGTGGAATGACATGGCTCAGCGACCATAAACTGGCAAAGGCAGTCAGTGATTGCGGAGCGTTTCCGGTAATCGCAGCCGGTAACATGACTCCAGAAGAGCTGGAACATGAAATAGACGCATGTGTGAAGACCTTAAAGACCCCTTTTGCAGTCAATTTGATAACGATAGCACCCAATTACCGTGCACACTGTGACCTAATACTAAATAAGAACGTCCAATATGTCATATTTGCCGGTAGCTTCCCCCGCAAAATAGACATTCGAGAGATGAAAAAACAGGGCATAAAGACGCTGTCTTTTGCGTCTGAACGAACGATCGCCGCAAGGCAAATTGATTATGGTGTAGATGCATTGATCCTCGAGGGCAGTGAAGCCGGCGGCCACATCGGCTACGTGTCTCTGATAATCCTGCTGCAGCAGGTCCTGTTCCAATTCCGTGATTTTCCGATATTCGTGGCCGGTGGTCTTGCAGATGGTCGTCTCATGGCTTATTTGCTGCTTATGGGCGCTTATGGCTGCCAGTTTGGCTCGTTATTCGTCTGCAGCGATGAGTGCAATGCCCATCCCAAATTCAAGGAGGCGTTCATCCGCGCGCGGGCGCGGCAAGCGATGGCAACTCCGCAGTATGATTCGCGCCTACCAGTTGTTGCGGTCAGAGCGATCAAGAACCGGGCTACGGATGAATTCGGCAAATTGCAGTACAGTCTATTGCAGCAGCTGGAAAAAGGGGAAATCACCCGGGACAAGGCTCAATATGAAGTGGAGAAGTTCTGGGTGGGTAGTCTACGCAAAGCCGTGATCGATGGAGATGTTGATTTTGGTTCTCTGATGGCCGGTCAGAGCGTTGGTTTGATAAACGAGATAAAGCCTATTCGAGAAATAATCGAAAGGCTAATGCAGGATGCAGAGGGTGAACTGCAGAGGCTCGCTACTCTATTCGATAGATTCAAGTAAGAATAGTCAAATACCACGGAATATTTTTATACATGCTACTTGCTTCTTTTGTATGAACGATTATAATCGAATGGAGGAATATTATGAAGAACCATAAGTTACGTAAATTACACAGAATTTATCCATTGACGTTATGCCTTTTCATGTTAGTAAACCTGGTTGCAGCAGATGACTGGACCGTGGGTGTTGGCGGCAAACCAGCACGATACAGCCTTTCGAGCGAATACGGTCCTACCGCTCCAAACATTCTCTGGCAGGGAGGTTTATTTGCAGTTATCGCGCAGCAAACAGTGATCGAAGGTAATGTTGTTGTTATGCCGCGGATCCAGAACCTCAGTGACGTTTTGCACGGCACGCTCATAGTCGCTCACGACCTGCAGACCGGAGATACGCTCTGGACCGTTGATTTGCCGGTTGATTTTCCTTATACTGACTGGAGAAATCGGGTTTCTGCGATGCGCGATGGCAGGGTATATGCGACGCGTGCCGGCAATACCAATGCCTCATACATGTATGCCCTGGATACTACAGATGGATCGATCATCTGGCGTTCAGACAGCCTGGTTGATGAAAGCACGACTGAAGGTGTTTCTTTCGCGGAGAACGGTGATTTGATCGTCGGTAACTTCAGCAGCGTCATGCGCATAAATGCTGCTGACGGCACGACAATGTGGAAGACGACACGATACAGTCCCACATCAGGTGGCAGTCAGGCCGCAGTTAGTGGCTATTCAGTCTATGCGTGGGAGGCAAGTGGCTATGGACCGAAGATCTCGGTCTTTGACATCACTACCGGTGGTTTTCTTTACTCAAGCTACGCCATCGGCGGTGGGTTGGCACAACAGGTCTCGCCATTCGTTGGACCAAACGGCCTTGTGTATGCAACCCGAACCCAGAATAATCCGGTGACCGATTCACTCGTTGCCTTTGTTGACATTGACACCGCGCTTGAGAAGATATGGAGCGTACCCCTCGGATACGTACCATTTGCATCCTTTGGCGTAGGACCCGATGGTAGTGTTTACAGTTATTCTACAAACGGCGAGGTGATACGCATCGATCCAACCGGTGCCGTAATCGATACTTCTCAACAAATACTGCTTGACTACCCTGCGCAACCACGAATGGCGATCGGCGCTGATGGGATAATATATGTCACAAATGGCGGTTTTGCCAATGGCGCATTGTATTCCCTTAATCCTAACCTAACCTTGCGCTGGTCTGTGCCGATCGTGAATGTCAATGTCGGCGGTCCGGCAATCGGCAACGGCGGTATCCTGATCGTATGCGGCATTGGCACAGACGTGAGAGCATACGAAGGTGGAACCGGAATTGCAGAGTATGAAGGAGGGAATCTGCAGCACGATTATCTCGAGGTCTCCCCCAATCCTTTTAGGTACTCAGTGACAATTAGATGGTCCATAGTTGCTGATGGGAGTGCAGATAGTGATCACCGCACACAGACATTGCGCGTTTACGATGCAAGCGGTCGGGCAGTAAGGGACCTTTTCGGGCAGATATCTGTCATCGGTCATCAAATATCAGTGCAGTGGGACGGCTGTGACGATCGTGGTATGCCTCTCCCTTATGGCGTCTACTTTATCAATCTCGAAGCAGGTGCTCATAGCGCGACTCAAAAAGTGCTCTTCGTAAAATAGATGAATACGTTATACAAAAGAGCCTTATTCTTAGAATATTTTACAGTAGGCTACAATTTACTTGAAGCCGTTGTATCGATACTTTTTGGCAGCATGGCCAATAGTATCGCCTTAATCGGTTTCGGTCTTGATAGTGTTGTTGAATCGCTGTCTGGCATGGTCCTTGTATGGCGCTTGCGCAAACACGACAAGATCTCGGCCGAGCAGGAGGAAAAGATAGAAAAAAGAGCGCAGATGTTCGTAGCGGCCACTTTTTTCATCCTTGCCGCTTATGTCTTGTATGAATCTTTGAATAAATTGATAAGTCAGGAGATACCAGAACCAAGTTTGCCTGGAATAATTATCGCGATCGTCTCGATAATTGTCATGCCACTGCTGATGGTACAGAAATACCGCATCGGCAAGCAGATCAATAGCAAAGCCCTGATCGCCGACTCCAAGGAAACTCTGGCGTGCGCGTTTCTGTCTGTGGCACTGTTTATCGGTTTAGGTTCTAATTACTTCTTCGGTTTTTGGCAAGCCGATCCCATCGTGGGGCTAGTTATTGTTGTCTTTTTGGTAAAAGAAGGAATAGAAAACTGGCAGGAATCTCGAGAATAACGTACCGCATCTGGTTGACACCACAGGTGAGTTAAATATACTGATAGCATCTTTGAAATTGTCATTGCGAGGGAGTGAAGCGACCGAAGCAATCTCTGGATTGTTTGAAATATCAGGAGATTGCCGCGTCCAGCACTTTTTTAGTTTATTTACATCGACAACGCGCTTTTTTTTGCACACATGTCGCACCTCTGGTATGATGGTGCTGCACTCGCAATGACCGATTAGAGAATTTGTGGAACCATAGGACAAACATGAAAATATTAGTCATTGGAGGTACAAGATTTGTGGGCCGGACATTGGTAGAGAATGCTACCAAACAAGGGCATGATCTTACGCTCTTCAATCGCGGCAAATCCAACCCAGACTTGTTCCCTGATGTTGAGAGAATAGCAGGTGATCGGGACAATGATCTGGAACTGCTAAAAGGCCGCAAATGGGATATCGTAGTAGATACATGCGGTTACGTACCACGTGTGGTCCGGAAGTCTGCAGAGATGCTGAAAGATGCAGTAGATAGGTATGTTTTCATCTCAACATTGAACGTCTATGCCGACTTCAGCAAACCTGGTACTGATGAGGAATCTCCATTAGGCAAGATAAAGGACGAGACAGTTGAGGAAGTGACCGGTGAAACCTACGGACCATTAAAGGTGTTGTGCGAGAATGTGATCAGACAAGTCTATCCTGACAGTTCAATTTTGCTAAGGTGTGGATTGATAGTTGGACCATACGATCCGACCGACCGTTTCACATACTGGCCAGTGCGCGTCCAAAGGGGAGGCGAAATCCTATGCCCCTCCCCCCCAGACATGCAGGTGCAGTTCATTGATGCACGAGACCTTGCGGATTTCATTCTGCATTTGTCAGAGAAACGTGGTTGCGGAGCGTACAACACAACTGGCCCGGCAGATAAATTTAGTATGCAGGAATTCCTCGGGATTTGCAGTACACAAACCGACAGCAAAGCATCTATGACCTGGGTCAGTGAAGGATTCATCACCAGCAACGAAGTCGGCCACATACCGATGTGGACGCCGACAGACTGGCGCGGCATATTTGAGGTAAATTGCATAAAGGCAATGGGTGCAGGCCTGAAATTCAGAAAATCAACTGAAACCATAACGGATACTCTTTCATGGCACGCCACTCGGCCGGTCGACTACGAGATGAAGGTCGGTCTGAAACCTGACAAAGAGAAAGAACTGCTTGCTAAATGGCACGGCGGCATAAAAAAGTAACACTGTCAAAAGAAAAAGCCCGCAATTTCTTTCTCAGCAGGCAGCTCTTAACAGGCAATAAATTCCCAAAAGGCAAAGTCGGTACCCAGCGAATAATAGAACATCTCGGGTATGTTCAAATAGATACGATTAATGTAGTAGAGCGCTCACATCATCTTGTACTACACACGCGCCAACCAGACTACAAACAGTCATTCCTCCATGACCTACAGGCAAAAGACCGGAAGATATTCGAATACTGGGCACATGCCGCATCCTATGTACCCATGAAAGATTACCGTTATTACCTACCAGCGATAAAGAGGAAACCCAAACCCGGTTCCTGGTTTGACCAATGGACAAAGAAAAATCCGAATCTGGTCAAACAAGTCAAGCGGCGGATAGAAAAAGAGGGCCCGTTGGCACCAAGTGACTTCGGTGATGTTGAAAACAGGAAACGCGGACCCTGGTGGGATTGGAAACCGGCAAAATCGGCACTCGAGGTTCTCTTCTGGAGAGGCGATTTGATGATCACGGAACGCCGTAATTTCCAACGCGTCTACGACCTGACCGAAAGGGTGTTGCCAAAACACGTGGATAATACAATGCCTACAGCACTGGAGGAGAAGGAGTTCTTCGTCCGCAGGGCGCTCAGTGCGCTCGGTATCGCGACGATCGGCGATATAAACAGGTACATCGGTATCAGCGGGAAACTAAATAAATGGCTGAGCAGCATGCATGAGAGGGGTGAAATAGATGAAATTGAAATCACCGGGTCAGGTAAACCTTATTATGTGCTGACAAGGGATTTAGAAAAAATAACGCACAAATCAGAGTCCATCGATGATCTTGTGCACCTCCTCTCCCCTTTTGACAACACAATCATCCTGCGTGACCGCACCCAGGCGCTGTTCGATTTCGATTATAGTCTTGAGTGCTACGTTCCAAAGCCAAAAAGGAAATACGGATATTTCAGTCTGCCGATCTTATGGCACAATCAACTCGTGGGCAGGGTCGACCCAAAGGCTGACCGTTCACGTAAAGTGCTGTTGATTCAAAACCTGCATATAGAAAAGTATATTGATGACCAGGATGTATTTTTCAAAGTCCTTGCCACTGCGATAAATGACTTCGCAAGATTTAATAAGTGTGAGCACGTTGAGATGAATACTAAAATACCATCCAGTATCAAACGCAAGATGTCATCACGGCTGTCATAGATGCAATGACATTTCGAATTTGGAAATGCGAATTGCGAATTTAACAAAAGACGTTAGTTTCGTTTGGTTCGTTAATTTCGTTATTCTCGCTAATTTCGTCAATCCCGCTGGAAACACTCAGAACATGGATACGATGTAGGAGGTGTATTCTCGATGCGTTCCTTACGTCACTTACTCGCCTGTCTCGAACACGGTGAGAGGAACAGTAACCACCTTATTCTTCGAGCATGTCGAGAAGATATATTAGGAAGTTCAACAAGGAGATTGCCGCGTCGCTTCACTCCTCGCAATGACAGACTTAGCATAGCGTGATGCGTCCGTCCTGGATTCCCCGGTTAAACCGGAGAATGACACCGGCAACTGTGGTTTCGTTACCGCTCAACTTTAGATGATGATTGCAGACGAATGCGATCTACGAACAACGAGTACGTTACTTGTGTGTTCCACAGGTGGTGCAACTCGAAGAACTGCAGGTATTACAGCCAGAGCTGCCTTTGGCTCCTTTGACCTGCACGGTGGTGAAAACCTGGCAGAGTGAGGAACTCTTGCACTCGGGGCACTTCACCTTGCTCTTTCCCGAAATGCTGGTGAATTCCTCGAATTCCTTTCCGCACTTCTTGCATTTGAACTCATAAGTTGGCATACACTATTATAATTCCAGGGAAGTGAAAGTCAAGACGACTTATACAAGAACGTTATTTTCGTTAATTTCGCTAATCTCGTTAGTCTCGCTAGTTTCGTTAATTTCGCCAATACCGCTACTTTCGTTGGTCTCGTTAATGTCGTTAGTATCGCTGAGAACTTGATACTCGATTCCTGATTCTTGCTGTTCCGGATTCGGAGATACTAGATATAACAAACGTTGATCGAAGGAAATCGTCCTACTTATTGATTCCCTTCCTTTGCGATAGGGGATCGACTCATTATTCATTCACCCCCACCTTTATCCTCCCCCATCAAGGGGAGGCAGGTTAGTAAATGATAGGGGATCTACTCACTATTCATTCACCTCCCTTTGATGGGAGGGGATCAT
>JAOUFJ010000028.1 GCA_029858255.1 candidate division WOR-3 bacterium
TCGAATAAACATAGAACGTTACGTTCGTTATTCCCGCTAATATCGTTAGTTCCGTTAATATCGCTATTTTCGCTAATCTCGCTAATACCGTTACTTCCATTAATACCGTTCCATAGGCTTCGCTGTTCTAGGGGAGTCGAGAACCCGATCGAAGCCTGTTAATGCCGGCATCGATTGCTTCGATAATTTTAATTTTGGCATTTGATATTGTCCCCTACGGGAATTCTCACAAATAGCATCAAATCGGAGATTTGAGTATTTACGGAATTAGAATTTCGTGCTTCGGATTTAGGATTTGGCCAATGGGTTTCGCAACCGTTCAACGTCAGCCGAGCAGGCAGTGGGTGTTGATTTGTCAAGCATGTTGGATAGAATTAGATATAGATGGCTTGAGAAGGCTGAAAGCCCCGCATTTTCCGAAGAAAATGCGGGATGCTGATTTTCCCGTCCAAATGTGAAATTTGGGGGAAAATCGCAAGGCTCTTAAACTGTGAAACGGAGAAGGAGCAAACAGCACCGTAGCCTGCATTACGCCATTAGTAGCCTTCTATGAGCCATGTTGAGCCATCTCTGTCTTCTAACAAGGAGGTGTTTATGAAGTATTTTAGCTGGATTGTTTGTATAGTCGTTTTTGTTATGCTGGTTTCTCCTGCAGATGCTTTGATTATCAGGCGTGCTGAGTCGGTCGAGGTTGCTGTCGATGAGGTGATCGACGACGACCTTATCGCCTTCGCCAGCAATGTGGACATCAAGGGTGTGGTAACGGGTAATGTGTGTGCTTTCGCACAGACGGTTAATGTTACCGGCGATATCGGGGGTTCACTCTTCATCGGCGCCGCCAATTCAAGCATCAATGCAAGAAGCGTGCAGACGGTGTGGGCTGCTGGCGGAAATTTGAATATCTCCGGCAATGTCGCCAAGAACGTAATACTTGCAGGTGGTTCTCTAAAGATTGATTCCAATGCTATTGTTGGGAAGGACCTCTATGCGTACGGCGGTAATTTCGCCGTCGATGGCAATATCAATGGTGCGGTAAAGGGATCGGTCGGCAAGTTTGTCATGGCCGGTAAGAGCAGCCGCGTGAAGATCAGGGCAGATAAGGCACGAATCAAGTCAACGGCGGTTGTATCGGGCGATTTTCACCTAACGAGTGAAGATGAACCCGAGATCGACGAGGGTGCCATTATCGGAGGTGAGCTGTCAGTACGTGAAGTAGAGGAGGACGAGGCAAAACCGTTTTTCTTTGCTATGGCACCGCTGCTTGCATTCCTGTTTGGGGTTATCAAGGTAATTGTGTGGATCAGCAAAATTATCGTGGGTATTATGCTCATTGCCCTGTGCCAGAAATATGTGCGCAGGGTCATGGATACGTTTGTCAAGCAGACCTGGAAATCCTTGGGCGTTGGTTTTCTCGGCGTTATAGCGATACCTGTTGCTTCCGCGGTTCTGTTCGCAACGCTAATTGGATATCCGCTCGGTGTGCTTGCTCTATATATATTCTCCATACTCTGTTATGTTTCTTCGATCTTTGTCGCGGTCATATTAGGCGAGAAGGTCATTCAGATTTTCAACAAAGGCAAAGAAGTGTCGCTTTACCTCTCCTTCGTGATCGGTATGCTTATACTTCTAGTTGTTGGATTCATTCCGATACTAAGTTTTCTGGTCCGGATTTTTGTGATTCTCTTTGGCTTCGGGATGGTCATACTTGCCACCTGGCATCTTATGAAAGATATACGCGAGAAGGGTTTGGTGTAGTAACGTATGCACATCCTCATTGTTGATGACGAGGAATCACAGCGCAACTTGCTCGCGGGATTTCTCGGCAAGGAAGGTCATAACGTCAGAACTGCCTCCTCGGGCAAGGAGGCGATCGATATTATTTCTGAATCCGGTTTCGACCTGGCCATCATGGATTTGAAGATGCCTGAACTTGATGGGATTGAGACGATGCGGCGCATGAAGGAGATCGACCCGGAAACGTATTATGTAATCCTAACGGGTTACGGTACGGTCGAATCCGCGGTCCAGGCGATGAAGCAGGGGGCCTATGACTATTTGAATAAGCCGGTCAATCTCGATGAACTCGAGTTGATCATTGAGCGCATACATGGAGAATTAAACATACATCAGGAACTTGAGATATTACGTGCAGAGATCGATGGAAAATTTCAGAGCGATGCATTCATTGCCGAGAGTCCCAAGATGCGGGAGGTCTTGAGCGTGATTTCAAGGGTGGCACGTTCGGATTCAAACGTGCTGCTTCTTGGTGAATCGGGGACTGGCAAGGATATGGTTGCGCGCATGATACACAACGCCAGCCTGCGCAGCAATGGTCGTTTCATTGCCATATCATGTGCCGCGCTGCCCGAGACGTTGCTTGAAAGCGAACTCTTTGGATATGAGAGAGGTGCCTTCTCCGGTGCTGAGAAGAGGAGGATAGGTAAATTCGAGCTTGCTCACAGAGGCACCATATTCCTTGACGAGATCGGCGAGATACCAGTGAGCACACAGGTGAAACTGCTGCGGGTTTTGCAGGAGTTCTCATTCGAGAGACTGGGTGGTAATACATCCATCAAGGTCGATGTGAGGCTTGTTACTGCAACAAATCAGGATCTGAAGAAAAAGATCACCGATGGTTCTTTCCGTGAAGACCTTTTCTACCGGTTGAATGTAATAACGATTACACTCCCCCCGTTACGGGAGAGAAAAGAAGATATCAAATTGCTGGCCGAGCATTTCGTTGAGAAATTCAGCAAAAAATGTGCAAGTGATATTAAAGGTGTTTCAAAAAACGCCCTCGATAAGATGATGCGTTATGAGTGGCCGGGCAACGTAAGGGAACTCGAGAACGTAATGGAACGTGCGGTGGTTTTGTGCCGGGGTAGCTACATCGGAAGTGGGGATATACCTCTTGAAAGCAGCATGACGCAGAAAGACACGGGGCGCGCATCACTGTCGGACGTGGAGCAAGAACACATCGTTGCGACACTCACGCAGACGGGTTGGAATTTGTCGGCTGCTGCCGCCCGGTTGGGAATACACCGTAATACACTCCGTTCAAAGATGAATCAGTACGGGATCAGAAGGAACGCTGGATAGAAGATAGAACAGATGGGCGATTCTGCATTGGGGATTTTATAGGAGCGTTAATTTAAACAGGTAGATTCGTAGTAACCATTTTCATTAGAGCTCATCCACCGAGATATCTGAAGAGTCCCGGATAACTCTCATCACGTCAATCGGGGTTGCTGGTGGTTCACTCGGGCAACCTTTTTTCTGTTTTCTTGACATCGTCGCGTTTATAAATATACTCTAGTACATGGAGACAAAATACATTTTCGTCACGGGGGGAGTTGTTTCATCACTCGGGAAGGGAGTTGCGACTGCTTCGATCGGGCTTCTTCTGAAAAGCTACGGGCTCAGAGTCACCGTACAGAAGATCGATCCCTACATCAACGTCGATCCGGGCACAATGAATCCGTATCAGCACGGTGAAGTCTATGTAACTGAGGATGGTGCGGAGTGTGATCTGGATTTAGGACACTATGAGCGTTTCTTGAACAGTGCACTGACGCGCGATAATAACATAACGACAGGACAGATATATTACTCAGTGATTACAAAAGAAAGACGCGGGGAATATCTGGGAAAGACGGTGCAGGTGGTTCCCCATATTACGGACGAGATCAAAACGAGGGTCATGAAACTCGGTAATTCCAACAAGGTGGATGTAGTGATCACGGAAATCGGCGGTACGGTCGGCGATATCGAGGGTCAACCCTACCTTGAGGCTGCGAGGCAAATGCGGCTTGACCTGGGGAGGAACAATACGATGTATGTCCACCTGACGCTCGTTCCTTACATAAAAGCGGCCCGCGAGTTCAAGACGAAGCCAACACAACATTCGGTGCGCGAATTGAGGGCGATCGGTATTCAGCCAGACGTTCTAGTGTGCCGCAGTGATTCGTGGTTGACCGATGATCAGCGAAAGAAGATTTCTTTGTTCTGCAACGTGCCGCCTGAGGCTGTGATCGACGCGGTGGACGTTGAATGTATTTACGAGATACCGCTTGTATTCCACAAACAGAAGCTCGATAAGTTGATGCTATCATATCTTGGCATAGATGCTGGAGAGCCGGACCTTGAGGAATGGAGGCTTTTCGTTGAGAGAGCCAAATCTCCGACAAAATCCGTGGAGATTGCCGTTTGTGGCAAGTATGTTGAACTCAGGGATTCTTACAAGAGTATTATGGAGTCACTGTATCATGCCGCGGTTGCAAATGATGCGCGGTTGAAGATAAAATGGATCGATACCGACAGAATGGAAGATGATGTTCAGCTCAGTAACACACTTGCCTATTCTGATGGTATATTGATCCCCGGTGGCTTTGGCATGCGGGGAGTTGAAGGTAAAATAAAGATCGTCAAGTACGCACGTGAGAATAAGAAGCCCTTTCTTGGGATTTGTCTTGGCATGCAATGCATGGTCATTGAATATGCGAGGAACATGTGCGGCATGAAGGGTGCAAATTCAACGGAGTTTGACGATAGCACATCTTATCCTGTCATCGATCTGCTTCCCGAGCAGAAGAAGATCAAAGATCTCGGTGGTACAATGAGGCTTGGGAACTGGCCTTGTGAGCTAGAACCAAAAACTCTTGCCAGGAAAATCTATGGGAAAGATCTGGTGGAGGAGAGGCACCGCCACCGCTATGAAGTCAATCCGAAGTATATAAAGACGCTCAGCGAAAAAGGTCTGATATTCTCTGGACGATCGCCGAATAGAAAGTTGATGGAGATAGTAGAGATTGGAGGACATCCGTTCTTTATCGGGACACAGTTCCATCCGGAATTTACGTCAAGGCCGCTCGCACCAAATCCAATATTCTATCATTTCATCAGTACTTCTTTGAAAAAAACATAATGTCACTCCTTGCAGAACTTTCATTCTTGCTCTGCGTTCTTTGTTTCTATGGGATATGTCGCGACCGGCGGCGCTATCTGAAAAACCGTGTAGGTAGGGATGCATTCAGAAACGCCTATCGTGTTGCCCGGAATATGTTTTTTATGCTCAGAAGGAACGATCTGGAATTAACCGGCGATGCCGGTGTTCTTAAAGGGGGCTGTGTTCTCTACTCATTTCATTTCGGGGTCTGGGAATTGATGCCCTATACGCTGAGGAATCGGGGATTCCAGATCGGCGTGATCGTCAACCGATATCAAAGGGATAATGTTTCGGTTCTCGCAAGATTAGTAGATTCCGCGCTAAAGAGGTGGCGGGCAGTCAACGGGGTGAGGGTATTTTACGGCGAGAATGTGCTGGAGATCGTCCGTTTCATAAAATCGGGGGGTATCTTCGGAATGCTTGTCGATGGCAACACTCTTTTTCAGAAGTACGCGAAGGCCAGGAAACTGGCGCAGTTATGTAAAGTGCCGCTCGTCCCTTTCGCCGCTTACCGGAGCGGTAACAGCGGCGTGTTGAATATCGGTTGCGATCTACCGGGTTTGGTTCAGACCATGCCCCTTGAATATATGTGGTTCTATAAATCGCGATGAAGGAATTTGAGAAGCCACTCGCTCTTGCTCTGATCGCGGTTTTTTTGCTGTCCGCTTGTGAAAAGAAAGAAATCGAGGAAAGATTACCTAAGGATATGCCGAAGATAATTCTCGAGAAGTTATGCCTGACAGAAACGAAGAGCGGGCAGAGACTCTGGACTCTGAATGCCGATCGGGCAGATGTCTATGATGAGATTATCAAAGTTGATGAAGTAACAGTACGGTTCTATGATGAAAACGAACAAGAATATTCCGTACTGAACGCGCCTCGCGGTGAACTTAATACCAGGACCCATAACATTTTTGTGGAAGATAGTGTGTACGTGGTCACGAGTGATTCCACCAGATTATTTACGGAGTCACTCTTTTGGCTCAATGATTCGGCAAGGATATTGACCGATGCGTATGTGAAGATATTAAAACGTGACGGTACGGTCATAGAGGGCAAAGGATTGAGGACCGATCCGCGTCTGAGCAGGATCGAAATAATAGGCGAGACAAAAGGGACTTCTCCAATATCACTTCCGGACATACGGAAGTAGTCTTATGGCACACGCCTCAGAGATAACATGATGGTCAACACTAGTGTTCGGCATATATGCTGATCATACTCATCATTGCGTTGACACCGTTCCGTGCGGATCGAATACAGATCTACAAAGAAGAGGATGAGAGTATTGTTCATCTCATCGGAAATGTTTTTATTGAAGGCGAGGAAACCAAGATAACCTGTACGGAGGCGTGGATCAACGAGGCAAGAGGTTGGGTAAGACTGTTTGATGAAATCAAGCTTTCGGGCAGGAACGGCGAGGTAAGTGCGAAGAACGCGATATACTATTTCAATGAAGACCGTGGCTACTTGAGAGATAGTGTGTCAATTGTCACTGATAATGAACGGATGTTTTCGGATTCTCTGTACTATGATGGAAAGAAAGATTCAGTTGAAATGTACGGCCATGTTGTGATTGAGGATGACAGAAACCACATGACCGTTTCTGGCGACATGGGTTGGTACAATCTCACGAAGGATGAAGGGATTCTGTCCGGTAGTCCGGAGCTCAGGATAACGCGGGATGACAAGAACCCGATAATCGTATATGCCGGGGCATTCAGGTTGATGACGAGTGATAACCTTTTCATGGGTTACGATTCAGTCCAGGCCATTATTGATAGCATTAATGTTTTTTGCGATACTTTCTCGTATGACCTCAAGGCGGAAACCGGTGACATGATTATGCCGATCATAATAGAGAAGAATAACGAGTTGAAAGGGACTACGGGTAAATTCAGGCTGAAGGATAAAGAGATGGATCTCCTGAGTGTCATGGACGGGCAGTCAGTATACTACACTGATGAGGGCTCGGAAAACATGGTTGAGGGGCACAACATTGAGATCATTTTCAGTCAGGGTAAGGCAACAACGATCCGCATCGAAGGCCGGCCGAGAGGTGTCTTGAATCTGCAAAGGAGACAGGGAAATGCTGGTGACTAAGGATTTGACCAAAGTATTCGGCCGACGGGTGGTTGTGGATAGTGTCAGTCTCGAGATAAACCAGGGTGAGGTTGTCGGCCTGCTTGGCCCCAATGGAGCGGGCAAGACAACTACTTTCAACATGATCGTCGGTCTTCTCAAACCGAAGAGGGGCGATATCATACTTGATGAAACCGTTATAACCGATCTGCCAATGTACCAGCGTGCACGAATGGGTATATCGTTCCTCTGCCAGGAGCCAAGCGTTTTCAGAAAGTTGAAGGTTGTGGACAATTTACTTGCGGTTTTCGAGATCGTGGGTGTTAAAGGTTCTGCCGCTAAAGAAAAGGCAGATCTGTTATTAAAGGAATTCAACCTTGAGCACGTCAGGGAGCAGAAAGCTTACACCCTGTCAGGTGGTGAGCGTCGCCGCGTTGAGATCGCCCGGTCCTTGATAAATAACCCCAAATTCCTCCTGCTCGACGAGCCTTTCACGGGTATCGATCCCATCGCGCGTGCCGAGTTGCAGGAAGTTATCCTGAAGCTGAGGCAAAATGGCATAGGCGTGCTCATTTCGGACCATAACGTAAGAGAGACTCTTGAGATAACCGATCGCGCCTACCTTATTTACGACGCACGTGTATTATTGTCGGGTAGCGCACAGACCTTGATCGATGACCCAAAAGCACGTGAGCTCTATTTGGGATGGAAGTTCAGAATCTAATCAATTAGAAAACCCGGACGAATTAGTTGACTATTGTCTCACCAGTATCGTTTTCTCGACCTGGTGATGTCCTCTTCTGCCGTCGACGGCTTCGACGAAGTAACTTATAAAATAAACGCCAGCCGGTAGACGAGAGCCGGAATCATCGCACGCATCCCATACTGTTGTGTATAAACCCGGTTCAAAATTATCGTGCACGAGAGTCCGTACCGCTCGTCCTGCAACATCATATACCCGCAGCAGAACGATACTCTGAGCGGACAAGCTGTATTTCAGAATAGATCTGTGCGTGAACGGATTCGGGTGGACAGCCGCCAGCATCGTTTCCTTTGGCATGTGCGCCGGCATCTGCAATTCCTCGATTCGAAGATAGTCGGGCCGATGTGTCGTGTATCTCAATGCAAATGAATCGGTGACTGGTTTTGCCAGCGTATCATAGACTTCATTCAGAAAATACTGGATACCGATTGTCTCACTGCCGTTTTCGATTCCGATCGTATTGTCGCCCTGCTGCATGGCTGATAGATATTGCACGATGATCTCACCGTCGCCGGTTGGCGTGGCATAATAAGAGGGATCCAGCAAAATAATTTCAAATGTTTCATGATCTGCACTTGGCCAGTGTTCCACTCGGAAATACTCGACGATGAATCGGTGCTGTGTCGCATCATAGTAGTAATAAACATCACTGGGCTGCCCAGAATTGCCAGGATCCAGGTCGTCCCAGATTCCAGCGATCATTGCCGCAGGACCATCAGCATTGGGTATGGCGCTGTTCGATGGATCCAGCATTGTCTGGTAACCGAGGGCAATCCATCCATTGGAGCAGATCGAAATACTGTCATATTCAATGCCGTAGTACGTGAAATCGAATGGCAGGGCAACGACTATTGTCTGATCATTACCAAGGTTAAGAGATATGCCGGGATTAGCGGTTTGCGTGCTGTCGATGGCGACCCAATCAAACGTCGGGGAGTATTCATGCGCCCCGCCTGAATAGTAGGCATAGTAATAACCGGTATCAGTGGGTACAAAAATCCCGACCCTGAAGGCAAAAGCCAGCGTATCTATATAATAGCCTGAGTTGATCATGAGCTTCACGTTGACCGCAGTCCCGTAGGGTGTGCTTGAATCAGCGAATATCACAAAAGGATCGAGGATGTTGGTTCCAGAGCTATCCGGACCAATGTGAGGGAAGGTGCCGCTTGAATCAATGATCGTGATATACTGTGAGCTTGTCTGGATCTGCGCGCTGACCGCATCGATGGCGGTGCTGCCAGTATTTCGCAGTGCAACAACGACGGTTGCGCTCTCAGCCGGTTCAAAACTGCCATTTCCGTTGATGTCCTCTATGATTATACTGTCAACCTCCAGGATTGCGGTATGGACGACCGCATTAAAATGCGATATCCACACGGAATCATTTTCGTCGCTGCAGGTCAGGTCGAAATTCAGTACGCGGTTATCCGGCGTATCGGGAGAGGCCAGGAATCGGTAGCCGGCCTCACCGGTGAAGGCGGAGTCACCTCCGGTGATGTTACCGAAAGTTCTTATTGAATCGACAACCGTGATATATGGGTCATCCGATTGCATGGCGCCGGTTACATCCATTGCCGTGCTGTCACCGTAATTCTTCACCCAGAGCGGAACAGTGATCTCTTCACCGGGGTTAATGACACCGTCGTTGTTGCCGCCCAGCGAATCATCTATTTCTGATTTCAAATAGGCAACGTAGCGATCCGTGGCGACCGTTAGCATTTGACCTTCATATGGTTTGAGGTTGCGTCCGGTAACGGTGATGTGCATCGTATCCCCTATCAACATCGGAGATAGATCGAAGTACGCGTTTCCATTGACGTCGGATACCTCTGTTTGATATATCGCCGTGTCCTGGGTTCCCATGACACAGACGTAGGCGCTTTCGACGGGCACGGAATTGTGCGCCATGGATACGCCCACGGAAAAACTTGAGTATCCCATTGTGACAACTGGTGGGTGGGCAACGACGATCGAACAGGGTGTAGCAGTCCATATATTCATCTCGGGGTCACCCAGGGTAGTAAAACCCCGGTATTCGGATGAAGCCGAGTAAAGGGAATAAACATTCAGCCGGCCCGTCTCACAGGCTTCTCCAAATGTCCGTTTTTTGTCCCGGAAAATTCCGTCGAAGAAACCCTTGGCAACAGCGCTTCTGTAGTCCGCGTGTCCGGTAACCACGGTCGTCGTCGCAAAGAACCCGGCACCGCCGCGTGGATTCGCAGGTGTACCGGTCAGAAGCCATTTTTCAGCAACGGCAGGATATGAACTCGTGCTGATGGTGCTGCATGTGATCGACAATACTATCGGTAATTTATTGCCGTTGTTGGTAAGGTCGGGATTCACATCGAAGGGAGACCACCAGTTGTTGACTCCCTGACCTCGGTAGAGCACGAAAGCGCAACCTTCATTGACAGCCTGAAGGATATCGCTCGTGCTATTACCATTCACTCGCGAAAGCGTATCGATCGTGTCGTAGCCGTTAGTACGCATGTAGTTCTTGGCGTGGTTGATATCGCTCCAGTATATGGAATCGTCATACGGGTCATAAATGTCCTCGCGCACTATGAGACAGGCATCGATGAACCACGTGGAGTCGGTCAGGTCAGGATTCTTTTCATACAGTAGTATTTTATTGACGACAGTCTCTGTTTCATTCGCGGTGTGTACGGTCAGGCGTCCGGACAGGATATCATTGAAAATATCGTTATTGATGTCAGTGTAGTAGTTATCAGTGGTCACGTCCATTATGCCAAAAGGCAGGTAGTTCGGTGCACCGACCAATAACAGGAATTCCGGAGGGATCTGCCAGTTGTTATATGCATTCACTATGTAATTACGGATTGAGTCGGCCGTGTGCCCGATTTCCGAGAGTTTAGCGGTCTTTGTCCGCATTCCCTTCTTGTGCTTCCATTGAACCAGGGGCTGAACCGCATCGTAGAAATCGTCATCGGTGATAACTAAATATCTTGCGCCGATATCTTGTGCAGATACGGCTCCTGAAAGAAATGCTATGAGCAATAATATTCTCTTCATGTTCATATATTACACATAATTGGGCAAATGGCAAGGTGGACAAAACGGCTGGAACCGGGCAATGTTCTTAGACTTAAGCAATTTTTGCGGATGGGGGGGGGTGGATATCTATTTCAATAATACTACTTTAGTGCAATTCTTTTTATCTTCAGTGGCCAGCTTCACAAAATATACGCCTCCGGATACTTTTCGGCCCTTGTCGTCATTGCAGTCCCAGTGAGCTGTATATTCTCCCTTGCCGGGTCTTATGGTCCGTACCAACCGGCCAGCCACGTCATAGATGTGGATTGCGGCCTCACTTTCCTGACCTTCATTGTCCGGCGCTCGCATGTGGCATTCGATATGCAGTATCCCGCGGAATGGATTGGGAAAAACATTCAGCACGGGACCGGATATATCCTGCAAGCCTGTGTTCTCTTCGATACCGGTCGTGATGTTGAAGAAATGTATGATAGAATCGAGCAAGGCGCTGCGTATCGACGGAGGTGAGCCATCGTTCAGCAGGCCGAGTTCAAATGAGCTGGCAACCGTGCAATAAGTGCCCTGGTTATAGGCTACCCCGCAGTCATAGTAGTTGTCGCCGTCACGCATGATCAAAAATGCGTTAGCGTTGAGCGGGCTTATGTGGTCCATGAAGCTATTTTCACCTCCATAACCAAAGTTCATGCCTGTGGTGAACGTGGTAGGTTGCCCCGCAACAGGTCCCATATCGCCTGCACCATCGGCCGTCGCATCTATCCCAAAAAGCTGACGGAAATCATGCCCGCCACCCAATGGGTCATAATACCAGACATCACCACCCTCCATATAAACTCGGCCACCGTTCTGCGCATACTCTGTCAGCGCCAACGCTTCAGGGCTGCCCGAAGGGATCACGTAGTTGTTTGGATACACACCCAGACACACCCAAACGGATCGATAAAGATTGAGATCGGTGGCCAGATTTGTGCCATAATCTCCGCTGTAACCTAAATAGTCCAGAATGTTCTGCATGTTCTGTCCAGGCGTTGGTGTGATATCGGGATTCCAGATATAGTAATGAACAGCTCCTATGCATAGGGAGAATTCCAGGGTATCACAATAATAGTCCCGGCTCACAATGAGTTCGAACAATACGTTGGTGCCAATCGGCGTGCTCTCGCTTGAATACACAAGGAACGGATCGGAATTGTTCGACGCGCTGCTGTCGGGCAGCATCGGACTGAATGTTCCCGTTGAATCGATTACGCCCACATATGCAGAAAGACAGCGCAGCCGGGCACTGACACTGTCAATTGCGGCACTACCTTCATTCCTGACCGTCGTGACAACAGTCACTGTTTCTCCTGGTTCGAAATTGCTGTTGTTGTTGCCGCCGCTGATCTCGGCACTCAGAAATACTAGATCAGGAGCATGGACGGTCTTACTGAAAAAGGATGTCCATACCGAATCGTTGATGTCACGGCATGATAGTTCAAATTCAAGGATATGTTCATCGTGGACGTTCTGGGCAACTTCGAAATCATAACCATCGTCACCGGTGAATGCTGAATCGCCCGGTAGAATGTTGCCGAATGTCTTCACTGAATCAGTTATAGTAACGTAACTATCACTTGAACGCAGGGCGCCGAGAACGTTGTGGGCAGTACTGTCACCACAGTTTCTTACCCAGAGCGGCATCACTATGTACTCGCCGGGATTTATCATTCCGTCGTTGTTGCCGCCGATGGAATCGTCGATCAAAGACCTGTGATGAACAACATAACTACCGGTGCTGAACGTGAGCATCGTACCCTCGTAAGGCTGGAGATTCCTGCCGGTGACAGTCACGAAAAGGGTATCGGACATTACTTGCGGTTGGATACTGAAATAGACATTTCCTGAGGCATCGGTTGAATCAACGGCATAGAGCGCGGTATCCGCTTTTGCCGTGATACACACAATGGCGCGATCAACGGGTAAAGAGGTGGCAGCCTGTATGACACTGACCGTGAGATTAGCATTGCCCACGGGTACTACCTGAGGATGGTCGACAATGAGAGAGCAGGGCGTATCGGTCCAGATGTTCATTTCCGGGTCACCCAGCGTAGTGAAACCACGATACTCACTCGTGCTGCTATAGAGAGCATATACATTTCTGCGGCCGCCCTCACATGCCCCGCCAAAGGTGTGTTTATCCTCGAGGAAGAGTGCGTTGAAGAAACCCCGGCAAACCGCGCTGCGTAAGAAGGTTATAAAACCAATGCCGGTGGTCGTGGTTGCGAAGAACCCGGCGCCGCCGCGAGGGGTCGTTGGTGTACCAGTTAGCAGCCACTTCTCGGCAGCTGCCGGAGTTGCGCTCGTGCTCATGGTACGGCACGTGATCGACAACACGATCGGCAGTTTTGCACCGTTTGCCGTCTGATCAGGGGCAACATCGAATGGGTAGGACCAATTGTTCAATCCTGAACCGCGATACAGCACAAAACCACGGCCATTGTTGACTGCGTTGATGACATCATATTTGTCGTTACCCAACCCGTACGAGAACGTATCGATCGTACCATAACCATTTGTCAACATATGGTTTTTGGCAAGGCGAATATCATTCCAGTAGACCGTGTCATTGCCGACCGGCGGGTATGAACCGTAATCTTCGTTGGCGATCAAACAGGCGTTCGTGAACCACGAAGCATCCTCGAGATACGGGGTCCTTTCATAAAGTAGTATCTTGTTAACGACTGTCTGCGCTTCTGTAACGTTATGAACGGTCAAACGCCCGGATATGATGTCATTGAAGAGGTTGTTATCCACGTCAGTATAGTAGTTGTCAGATATCGTGCCGCCAGCACTGGTCATGGGCAGAAAATTGGGAGCACCGACAAGCAGCAGGAATTCAGGCGGAATCTGCCATGTATTGTACGCATCGATTATATAGTTACGGATCGAGTCGGCAGTATGGCCGGTTTCTGAGAGCAATACTGTTTTCGTGCGCATACCCTTTTTATGCTTCCATCTGGCCAAAGGCCGGATTGCGTCGGCAAATTCATCGTGTGTGATTATCAGGTAACGAGCACCAGGGTTTTGACCATGAAGTCCGATCGCCAGCAGGATTATGCAGATTGCGAATTTCATCTTTAGTGTCTTCCCCTGTTAGTATAGTGCTATTTTCTGGGGTGTCAAGAATAGTCAATTGACAGCACGCCACGTATCATATATAATTAACCGATGCGCTCGAATATAGAAAAAGGACAGGCGCAACCGCGTAGAAATTTATTCATCCTGATAGTCCTTGGCGTTTATTTAATCCTATCTCTGTTGATGTTCGATCCCAAACTTTTTACCGGTGGCGACAATGTCGTTTATGTTATTTTGTCACAATCAATATGCAGTGGTAAAGGGTATAAGGATCTTTATCTGCCTGGTGAACCACCCCACACCCAGTATCCCTTTGGCTTTCCTCTCATGCTTGTGCCATTCGTTTTGATGTTCGGCGCTAACATAGTTATCCTGAAATTAGTAGTGCTCTTGACCGGCCTGGGTGCTCTATATTTTATGGTGAAGATCTGCGAGAAATTGTTCAAGGACAGCCTCCATTTCTTGATAGCATCGTATGTGTCGATTCCCATAATGATCACCTATAATCACTGGATACTGTCCGAGATGCCCTTTGTCTTTCTGTCACTGGCAGCGGTCTATTTGCTAATGAATGCTGAGGACAACCGGGAAATCTTCAACTACTTGGCCTTCATGTGTAGTATTTATGCGGTATTTATCAGGACGGCCGGGATCGCACTCATCATCGGTATCATTTTGTGGCTTCTGCTGAAGAGGCGCTACAAACAACTTGTTATTTTTCTCATATTGTTCCTTCTGGTCTTTATCCCCTGGCAGATGAGAACTGCTGGTGTAGATAGGAGTGGCGGATATGTTGAGCAACTGCTTGCCAAGAACCCCTATCAAATGGAGTTAGG
Organism: candidate division WOR-3 bacterium; assembly: GCA_029858255.1. Classification (NCBI taxonomy): domain Bacteria; kingdom Pseudomonadati; phylum Caldifarciminota; species Caldifarciminota bacterium. The sequence continues at coordinate 14,756 of JAOUFJ010000028.1, forward strand.
CAGAATAAATGCCCTGGGTTTTCTGGAAAGAATATGGGAAAATATTCTGTACTACGCATTCAAGGTATTGCCGTCAGCACTGCTGCCGGTATTACATGCGGACATTCTGCTCATTATCGTTGGTGCGTTTTTCACCATCTTAGTGACTTTGGGTTTCATAACCAGAATTAAGCGGTATGCCGTTTTTGATGTGTACTTTGTATTCGCTGTCATCGTTATTCTAGCGTGGCCAAAGGTATGGTCTTCAGACCGTTTCCTCATGACAATTTTACCGATTCTTGTCATATACATATATAGTGGCTTGTTCTGGATAACGAGTAAGATAAAGGTGAAATTCATTGTCGAAGCCTTTGCCGGCCTGATCATTTGCCTGAACGTCGTCGGGATGGCACCCATTGTAAGATCGGCTATGGTACACAATACTGCTTACCTCAGGGGCGACAGGCGCGCCGGATACAGTCTCGATTGGCGCAGGTACTTCGAACTAATAGAATGGGCGCGGAGAAATACTCCGGCCGGGAGCGTGATCATTGCGCGAAAACCAGAATTCGTCTACCTCTTATCCGGCCGCAAGTCTTTCATATATCCCTTCACGACGGATCATGATCGAATACGCGAGGCAATAGCAGGCTGTGACTACATAATACTCGATAATTTCACGTGGACGGTCACGACCCTGTATTACCTCCTTCCTGTCCTGGAAGATAATCCGGAGAATTACAGGATAATAAAGAGAACGGAGCGCCCAGAATTCTACCTCTTGAAAGTTGTAACTGATTCATAGGTTGACATTTTCACTGTTCTCGGTTATCATTATTGATGCAACTGGAATCCATAAAAACCCGAATATTTGCTGGAATGTGATATGACCAATAATCTTATTCAATCCCTTGAAATGCTGTCAAAGAAGAGCATAAAACTGTTGAAGGCGATGCGTGAATACATGAAGTTGAATGAGCGTCCCGTTGAAAACGCCTATATACTTGAGAAGAAGATGATGACCATTTCTTCCCTGGTCGAAGATTTGTCGCCTTCTGATATAAAGGGATCCTTGCTGGCCTGGCTGGACAGCCAGAGAAAGGAGATCGAACAGGGAAAGGATGAAATAAAATTCCAGTTTGGCAACCGATTGCGGGAGTTGTGCAAAACCGGAGGTATTGAAGTACGAGGGCAGTATCCGCTGCTGAGATTGGGCCTACATACCCTGAAGTTGAATTTTGAGCTCGGTGAAGCAACACTTTATTTTGGCCCCGAGATCGAGAAAATAAGAACGAAGATACCGGTACAGGCAGAGGTTATTTATGACATGGTGATAAAACACCGGCGTGATATTTCGACCGACGATGCTGAATTAGATGAACTTGCCCGCGACATACAGCTTGCCTATGAACGTTGCGCGAGACGCGATGGCAAGGTTTACGGGGAAAAGATTCTCATTATGGATGTGCTGCAGGAGTACGTATTCATGAAGCAGTCGAAGAAGTTCGCCGTCGATGCGCGCCGGCAGAATTTTCGCGAATACCCTAGAGAAAAGATGAGCTTCATGCTCTATCAATTGAGAAGCTACGGGAATGCCGCGCGCGGTATGCATTTGCAGGTGGCAACCTTCGATGCAACGGTCGACAAGGCGAAAGCGCTCTGGGTGCCTGAGGACGAAGAGGGCGCAGGGACGCATTACGAATACATTACGTTCGAGCCGGCACCCTCGTCGTGATGTCGAGTGAACTCACAGGACGCTGTGCAGAACATGCATTTAAACTCTAACCTGGCCAAGGCTGTTATTCATAAGCTGGGAAGTTTTGGCACGCCTCCTGAATTCGGCATCGAGTATTTCAGTGTGGGTGTTGACAATTATCTGCGGGTAATCGAGGAAGAGTACCTTAAGGGAATACTCAAATTCAATCTTTCATCATTCAAACTGATCACCGGCAACTACGGCGGCGGCAAGACACACTTTCTTTACCTTGTACGTAATATCGGTTGGCGTAACAACTACGTGACGAGTTATGTTACATTGAGCCCTACCGAATGCCCTTTTGACCGGCTGGAACTTGTCTACAAACAGGTTGTGCTGAATCTCAGAATACCGGTAAATGATAATCACTGGAAAGAGCCATGGAATCTCGGTATCGATTTTCTTTTAAAGAATTGGGCTAAATCCGCAGAAGGAAATATTCTGTCTAAGATAAGAAGTTTTGAAAGTTCCAGCTTCACCAATGCGGTGAAAGCTGCGGTCACGAATCTGTTGAGCGAGGACGAAGAAGGCTTTCAGGAAGTAATACAATGGTTAAAGGGGGAAGATTTGCCGCGCGAGTTGAAACTTCGCTATCGTATATCGGAACGGATCGACCGCAGTAATGCATTCAGGATGTTACGCAGTCTCGTGCAATTTGTAAATTCGCTAGGTTATTCCGGTCTATTACTTCTCTTCGATGAAGCAGAGAGGGGGATGAGTATTTCATCGGCGCGCGACAAACGTCGCGCACTCGATAATCTCAGGCAGCTCGTTGATGAATGCGGTAATGCACGTCTGCCAGGAGCAATGTTCTTCTATGCGATCCCCGATGAGAACCTCCTTCTTGAGGGAAGTGGTGGTGTCTATGAAGCTTTGAAGCAGAGGCTCCGATCAAGTTTCACGAGGATAAATCCGATGGGCGTTAAGATCAATTTAGAGGATATTGGGGTGAGCGCAAGGGATTTTCTTAGCGAATTAGGTACAAAGCTTGCGATAGTATTCGAAATCGCCTATAATCATCAACTTGAACAAGATATCCGTGATGAATCCTTGAAAAATATGATCGAAGCAGCTCTGGAGTTCCAGACTCTCGATGTCAGCTACCGTAGGATCTTTGTAATTGGCGTTGTTGAAATCTTCCACCGGCTGAAGGAAAAGGCCGCGGTTATTGGAAGAGACGAGGCACGGGAAATATTCCGCTCAAAAGTGAGGATGCTTGCCGATACAGAAAAGGCGGAGGTTGAGAGCGAAGAATTCTGACCGTTTTAATGTGACCGCCAGAACAATTTTGTCGACCTCGATGACAGTATGGATAAGAAGAACAGTGTAGTAGCACATCCTATATTTGGCGAAGGCGTAGTCGAGGCATCGCGTTGGGAAGGTGCGGAGCTGCGTGTCAAATTCCGTAGTGGCCTGGAGCTGTGGTTGCCCGCAAAGTGGTTCAGGCCTATCACCGTCAAGCACATCAAGCTCGACCAGATTTCGTCGAAGCGCCTTCTGGAGGCATTTCGCCTTGGTATCGTTCCGCATCAGGATATTGAATATTTCACTTTTGGCCGCGGTTATGAGTTGTCAGAACTGGAGCAGGGCCTAAAAGCGCTCAAGGAAGGGTCAGGTAATGTCTACCTGGTGGAGGGTGGCTACGGGTCAGGTAAAACCCATCTTCTGGAGTACATGCACCACCTGTGTCTGAAGTACGGGTTTGTGACTACCTATTGCGAGTTGAGCGTTCAGGAGACACCGATGTATCGTCCGAAACGAGTCTACCGGGAATTGGTACATAATCTCAGGTATATCAAGGAAGGTTCTGAATACAGGTTCCGGGATTTGCTGAGAATGGTGGCATCGATTGAGATAAGAGATCACTGTTTTCTTACACCGGTGCTGAGATATGTCAAAAACCTTGAGGATGATACTCTCAAGAACGAGGTGTTCTGGCAATTGATAGAGGGCGAATCGACGAAGGATTATGCAACAGACCCGCTTTCACCATTCCGTGTACGTGGTGGACATAAAATACCGGCCCTTTACGACTATTCAACGGCTACGGACTACTACACGTATATCATCAGCGGTTTGAGTCACCTTGTCTACGAGGTGGGTTTAGGGGGGCTGGTGATAATACTCGATGAAGTTGAGACGATAGCCCACATCTGGAATTACATCGAATATAGTCGGGGGCTTAATTTTCTGGAGGGCTTGATTCAGGCTGCTCTCGACAATGATGGTCTGAAGGTGATAGACAAACGGCTGTTGCACAATCGCGTGCGGCCGACGCCATACGTATACCCGGACCCTCATATTCTTCTGATCCTTGCATCCACTCCAGTACACGGGTTACGTGATTTTGTCGGTGTGCGTGAACTCATTGACCGAAAGGTTGTGCTGCGCAGGTTCAGCAAAGCCGAGTTAGAATTGATATACAATAACCTTTACGATGTATATACCTGCGCATACCCTGCATTTTCCATTGTTATTTCACAGCGAGAGAACATATTCAATGCCGCGTTGAAAAGGAGCTACGGTGAGTTGCGGGAGTTCATCAAATTCTCGGTCGAGGCTTTTGACTGGTTCAGGTACAGCAAGCCCAATCCATAATACCGGTTCTTTTCTAATCGGTTCTCATTGAGTCGCAGCTGAATAATTCTGCGAGAGTGATAGGTTACAATGGACAGTAGCGAAATCAAGCGGGCCCTGCACAGGACATGGGTTCCTTTTTTCAGCCATTTCGGCAGCTTCACGCCGATTCAGGAGATTACGATCCCCTCGATACTGAAGAACAAGAATGTCGTCGTGATATCACCGTCGGCATCAGGCAAGACCGAGGCAGTTATTGCCCCGGTCCTGGAAAACCTTTTCGAGCGCCAGGTTTTTGCCGCTCCCTTGAACAGACCGAGAATTTTGTATATATCTCCCACGCGCGCGTTGGTCAATGATCTTCACCGCCGGTTACACGACCCGATCCATTATCTGGATATTTCCATGGGCATGAAGACTGGCGACCGCCCGCAATTGCCCGACAAAAACGTTCCGGACGTTTTGTTAACAACTCCTGAGTCTTTTGACTCACTGCTGACGCGCCGACCCAGACTATTTTTGGATCTCGAAGCAGTTATACTCGATGAGATACATCTGCTTGATAACACACCGCGCGGCGACCAGCTTCGTATCCTGTTGAATAGACTGAGGAAAATAAGGAGCCGGCTCCATTATGCCGCTCTCTCGGCGACAATTGACGACCTGGATATCGGCAAAAGGTATTTCCCTGATCCGGAAGTTTGCCTGTTGGATGCACGGCGAGAGATTGAATATCTGCTCATACCTGCTGAGGCTTTCGTCCATAGGCTTATGGCCATCGCCAGGGAGAAGTATTTGAAGAAAATTCTTGTTTTCTTCAATGCGCGTAGTCTGGCCGAGCTCTATTCACGGAAATTGAGCGTTCCTCCTTTCTCGGATGTAGTGTATATACATCATGCAAGTCTGCCGCGGTCGAAGAGGGAGGATGTTGAGAAGGTCATGAACAGCACTGATCGCGCCATACTATGTGCAACATCCACGCTTGAATTAGGGATCGATATTGGGTCAGTGGATTGTATCGTGCTATATCGCCCACCGTTTGATGTATCTTCGATGCTGCAAAGGGTTGGCCGCGGCAATCGCCGGACGCACAAGCTTTTTGCGATCTGCGTGTATACAGATGGGTGGGAGAAGGCACTCTTTGAAACCTATCTGGAGTGTGCGATGCAGGGCAAGTTGTATGATAGGCGTTACACACCGAGCCTGTCGGTAATACCCCAACAAATTTACTCCTATTTCCACCAGCGGCGAAGGATTGGGACGACAGTGAACAGTCTAAACAGAGTATTTTCTCCGGTTTTCTCCGAGGGAACCGTAAAGTCCGTGTTCAAACATCTGTATGAAGATGGAAAGGTGGTCGAGACAAGACCCGGTATATATTTCAATTCACCTAGTCTTGAGAAGAAAATAGATTATGGTAAGATCCATTCAAATATCGCCGAGACATCTTTTGGTGAATATGATGTGATCAATGTAGCTCTGGGTATTATAGTTGGCCGCATTTTTCACCTGCGGGAGAAGTTCGTGTTGGGAGGTAAGTGCTGGCAGATCAGCCAGATCGACGAAAAAGAAAAGAAAGTCTACGCACGCTGTATCGGCGATGCTTCTGCAGTCACTAAGATATTCGAAGGCAAGGGTGCAGGGTCGTACAACTATCGCTTGGCGCCTATCATCAAAAAGAAATTCGTGCCGGACCTTGCTTTCGAGGATTTTCCTTATGCTGTCGAGGCAAACAATACTCATGTCATGCATTTATTAGGCTCGATGTATGGTTTTGTGTTGGCTGATGCTCTATTCCACGACGGCATCGATGCGATGGACGTTGAGGGAAAAATTTTAGTACTGAATAGACTCGTTCCATCCGATGACCGCTTCCCCATGCCGAGCAACGAATCGATCAAGCGGGTCATGCGTGAAAACATCCGACGTCTTGAAGATGCCTTGGGCAGCGGTGCCTACTTCTATGACCTCCCGGTCGACTCCCAGGTTGAGGACCATATGCTGAATATGGATATTGGTGGATTCCTCGGTTTCTTGGGCTCATTGCGGCTCGTGCGTATCGAGATGGAGCAGTTCCGTCAGTATGCTGAGAGCCTGCAGTAGCTTGACACATTCAGGCAGTTGTCTATAATGCTAGTGTATTACAATCGAGATATTTGAATAAAGGAGGCTTTTCATGGGAAGATTTCTTGTCGTCTGTGTTTTTTTTATACTGATGATTCTATCCTGCAATGGTGCAGTTACTATCGAATCGCCACAGGTGAAAAATGTGTTTATGGGTACAAATCATCTGATGATTTTTTGGGAGAAGAATGAATTGATTGAGAATAGCACCGATTTCGCCGGCTATAATGTGTATGTCTACACGGATTCCAGTGCCTTATTGGTTGATGATGGGGAAGAGTTGAACAAATTCAACAGCCAGACAATACAGGACACGACTTTTCAAGCTAATGGTTTATTGCAGGACAGAGTATATTTTGTTCAGGTGCGTACAGTCAATACTGAAAATAAGGTAAACGGGTACAATGCCACGACTCCTTTCATGAGGGCGTCACCGCGCCCTGAATTCACCGTGACAATGAAGATCGCGGCCGAGAGCCAGCCTGTAAATGACAGCAGCGCGGTCAGGTACAGTGATGGTCTGGTCATGGCTGATTCGTCGATGATCGGCAGTGCTGCAGATATGTGGGTAAAGGCTTCCGGTGATACTGTATGGTTCGTTTCGCCCAGCGGCCATCCGCTGTATGGTTCGGGTGCCCGCCAGACGATGCTCTCGAACATTGGACCTGGAGATTTCAATGCGATCTCGGGTATAGCATCGGAACCTGCTTCTGAAGAGATCGAAGTGGTTGCAGGGGAGATCGTTGTCGCGAAGAATGAGGACGGGAATTACGTGAAATTATACATTGACACAATTGACCTCCAGAATGACGTGATTGTCATTCTGTACGCCTATCAGAACATCCCGGAATTTCCTTACTTCTGAGTCAGTCGGTGACCTTGTAGATCCAGTTTAAGTATTCCTGCTGTCCGCGCGTGATATACCAGAAGATTATTTCTGGTACATCATACGGATGGTGATCCTTGATGTATTTTTCAACACTGCGGTACTTGGATGCTCTTGTCTTGATGAGTGCTCCGTACTCTGGATGTTTTTCGATCTTTTCTTTCCACCGGTAGACAGAAAATAGTCTGAAGATGTTCCCGCAGGCTGCGAGCCTGCTTCGAACGAGCGCTTCCACAATTTTCTTTGCCGTGCGCATATTCGGAAAGGTTGTGTATACTACGATATATTTCTTTTTCATCGGAACCTGTAAAGCAGGAGTATCGTGATGTTGAAATATATGAGCAGTGTAGTTGTGTCAAGAATCGTGGCAATCAATGGCCCAGACATCAGTGCCGGATCCACGCCGAGTTTCTTGAAGATGATCGGAAGTATGCCACCGATCGATGTAGCGATGACGATCGCAATTATCATCGCGATCGCGACCGTGAGGCCGAGTCCTGCGTCACTCTGCATGATCAGAGCACGCAGGGCGGTAATTGTTCCGGCCGTTATTCCCATTAGGATACCAATGAAGAATTCTTTGCGCACTACCCGCCAGATGTCACGCAGCTTTATCTCGCCGGTCGCCAGTCCACGCACTACTACGGTCGCCGCTTGTGTGCCTGCGCTGCCACTTGTGTTCATGAGTATTGGGATGAAGAAACTCAGTGTTACTATACTGGAGAGCAAATATGAGTAGTGTTCGAGCACGGAACCTGAGATGAAACCAGCCAGCGCAAGAATTATGAGCCAGATCACCCGTTTCTGTGCGATGTTGAGCGGGCTTGCCGACAGATACTGGTCGGTTACTTCGGTCGCACCGAATCGGTAGATGTCCTCACTCGTTTCCTCTTTGATGACGTCGATGACATCATCGACGGTAATGACACCCTTTATTCTTCCGAGTTTGTCCAGCACGGCCAGCGCGGCGACGTCGTATTTTGCGAAAACGCGTGCGACATCTTCTTGATCCATGTCGAGGCCGACGTTTGGAAAATGGGAGTCCATTATATTTTGGACTATTGTGCGTGGTGTGGCGGTGAGCAAATCCTTCAGCGGGATGATACCCTGCAGTCTATGGACCTTGTCGACGACATAGATGTTCTGTATGAAATCGATTTCCTTACCGTGGGTTCTCAATTCTCTCAAGGCGTGTGCGATATTTGCATTATCGGGCACGGTGATGTAATCAATGGTCATCAAGCCACCGGCCGTATTTCCCTTATAGGCCAGGAGCTCGCGGGCTCTTTTTTGTTCTTCGGCGTCAAGTAATGGTATTATTTTCTCGACTTCTTCGGTTGGCAGTGCCGCAAATAGGTCGGTACGGTCGTCCGGGGACATTTCGTTAAGAACTTTTATCATCTTCGCTGTCGGCAGATCGGTGAGCAATTCTATCATTTGGTCTTCTCGGAGAAACTCGAAGATGTCCGCAGCGCACTTTGCGTCCAGTATGTTGAATAATTTCAGTCTCTCGTCATGCGTAAATTCGGACCATGTTTCGGCAATATCTGCTGGTTCGAAATAGGACACGATCTTTCTGATCATTCGCTTCTGCCTGGTGGCAAGCAATTCCTTTATTTCAGGGAGAATGACGCGCATGGATGAGTCTATTCCGAGATGCTACGTAAGTCAATAGTAATATTTGATGATTGACACAATATTTGTTATTGCTATAATCTTCAATGAAAGAAATATGGCAGAGTAGGACGTCATTTGTGCTAGCCTCGATAGGCTCAGCGATAGGGTTGGGGAACATATGGCGCTTCCCCTATGTATGCTACGAGTGCGGTGGAGGTGCATTTCTTATTCCTTTTCTTGTTGCACTCCTGACCGCAGGTATACCGCTCATGGTGCTGGAGTACTCGGTCGGGCACAAATTCTCAAAACCCGCTCCTCTTGCGTTGGGAAACCTAAAGAAAGGTTTTGAAATACTGGGTTGGTTTGCACTCCTCGTTGGTTTCGGCATAGCAACCTACTACGCGGTGATAATGGGTTGGGCGTTCAATTATCTCGGATACTCCCTCAATATGGCATGGGGTGATAATACTCAGGGTTTTTTCTTCAACCAATTCCTAAAAATATCGGAATCGCCGATGCAATTGGGTTCTGTACAATGGATGATCGCGCTGGGTCTGATCCTGACCTGGATAGCTATCGTTGCATCGATCTGGAAGGGCGCGAAAACGGTCGGCAAGGTAGTGTACTTCACGGTCATCATACCGTGGATCATCCTGCTGGTGTTCGTTGCGCGGGGACTGACGCTACCCGGCGCGCTCGAGGGTCTGAAGTATTACCTGACGCCGAACTTCAGCGCGCTCCTGAACTATCGCGTCTGGCTGCACGCCTATTCACAGGTTTTCTTTTCTTTAACCATAGGTTTTGGTGTACAGATGACGTATGCGAGTTTTCTGCCACGGGATTCTGATGTTGTGAATAATGCTTTCTTGGTGAGCCTCGCCGATGCCGCCACCGCGTTCGTCGGTGGCTTCGCTGTGTTCTCCACGCTGGGCTACTACGCAAATCAGACCGGTTTGCCGGTCAGTGAGGTCGTGCAATCAGGTCCGCAGCTCGCCTTTGTAACTTATCCCACGATCATCCGGTTGCTGCCTTTTGGTTCTGTTATATTTGGCGTGCTTTTTTTCTTGATGCTTTTAACTCTGGGCATAGATTCTGCATTCTCCCTGGTGGAGGCAGGTGCCGCATCCCTGATCGAGAAATTCAATTTTAAGCGCGTCCACGTGAATATCGGGTTTGCCATCGTGGCCGGGCTCATCGGTTTGATCTACACAACGAGAAGTGGACTCTACTGGCTTGATATCGTAGATTATTTCATGAATAACTTCGGTCTGCTCGTTGTCGGTATCTTGATGTGTATTGCCGTGGGCTGGTTCTACAAACATGAAGAGATACGCGAGTACGCAAATGGCAAATCGGACTTTACGATCGGCAGGTGGTGGGATTTTTCTGTCAAATATCTGACACCAATTGTGGTCGGTGCACTATTCATAACGAACGTTGTTGACCGAGTGAAGGCGGCGTATGGTGGATATTCTCGCATCGCAGAGTTTCTCGGCGGTTGGTTGGTGATCATAGTTTTTGTGGTCGTTGCGGTAATCTTGTTCAAGAAGAAAGGGAGATCGTGATGCCTGTATCTGCATGGATTATGTTCGCGGTTGCCGCCCTGGTCCTTTTTGGCGGCATAATAGTGTGTCTTTTTAAGATCAAGATCAGGAAATAGGCCTACCGTTTGTACTTCTTGATTCCCTCCTGGTAGAGATCACCGCCAAAAGCGTCGTTGGCAACGATAACCGGGAAATTCTCAACCTCGAGCTCACGGATGGCTTCTGGGCCGAGGTCTTCATAGGCGACGATTTTGACCGCTTTGATATTCTTTGAAATCAAGGCGGCGGCACCTCCGGTTGCAGCAAAATAGACTGCCTTATATTCTTGCATCGCATCACGCACCTCTTTGGACCGAACGCCTTTTCCAATCATGCCCTTTAGTCCTTGCGCAAGAAGAGTCGGCGTGTATGGGTCACAACGACCTGATGTTGTCGGGCCTGCCGGCCCGATAATATAACCTGGTTTTGTCGGCGCTGGGCCTGCATAGTAGATGACATTTCCTTTCAAATCGATCGGCAGTTTCTCGCCTTTTTGTGCAAGTTCGAACAATCGTTTATGTGCTGCATCTCGTGCAGTATATATCTTTCCGGTGATAAGTACGCTATCGCCGATTTTCAATTTCAGTATATCCTCGTCACTCAAGGGAGGTTTCATTCTGGTTACGTCAGCCATTTTGTCTCCTTATATTATTGCAGTTTTGTGTCTTGCAACATGGCAGTTAATGTTTACCGCTACGGGGAATGAGGCGATATGGCGGGGATGAGTTTCGATGAATACATCCAGCGCAGTGATTCTGCCCCCTAAACCCATAGGTCCTATGCCAAGCTTGTTTATCCTTTGAAGAAGCTCTGTTTCAACGTCCGCATAGAAGGGGTCAGGATGTCTTTCTCCGATATTTCTCAACAATGCTTTCTTTGCCAGAAAGGCCACATATTCAAACGTACCACCTATGCCCACACCGACAACTATAGGCGGACAAGGATTTGCACTTGAACGCAATACTCGGTCGATTACGAAGTCTTTCACTCCCTCTATGCCGTCGGCTGGTTTTCCCATTCTGACCTCGCTCATATTTTCACTGCCGCCACCCTTTGGTGCAACCGTGATTTTTATCTTATCGCCGGGAACAAGCGTAGTGTGAACGATTGCGGGTGTATTATCACCGGTGTTCTTGCCCTTGATCGGATCCGAGACAATCGATTTCCTTAGGTACCCCTCTGTATACCCCTTACGAACACCTTCATTGATTGCATCAATGATATTACCTTTAACGTAGACCTCAGTGCCCAGGTCCAGAAAGACGACCGCAAACCCACAATCCTGGCATATGGGGATATCTTCTTGTTTGGCGATTTCGGCATTTTGCAGCAATTGATTCAGAATGTCTTTGCCGGTTGCCGATTCTTCCCTTTTCAATCCGTCCTTGAATGCCTTGATGACGTCATCGCCCAAATAATAGTTTGCCTCCATACAGAGACGTGCGACTTTGTCAACGATAGCTTGAAATGGCACTTCCCTCATTTGCTCTCCTTTAAGCCCAATGGGCTCTGACGGTTTCAGTAACCGTCTCAGGGTTACGATATCCGTATCGCATTTCCACACCCCCAACCCTCATACGATCTCTGCACAGCATCATGATTCTATACAATTGATTTTTACTTGGTCGGTGCCAGCACGTAGATCTTGGTTGTAGGGGGAAGATTTTGCTTGCTTACTTCCAATTCGCCTTCTACTTTCTTGATATCTTTGCCTTTTGTGAAATCTTCAACCGGTGCGATTGGGAAGCCGCACTTATCAGTCTTGAAGTGCATGGGTATAACAACCTTTGGTTTTAGAATATCGATGACGGTTTCTGCATTTTTCGCACCAATCGTAAAATACCCGCCAACCGGGATCAACAAAATATCCACTTTGCCTATTTTTGTGGCATCCTCAACAGACAGAGCATGACCAAGGTCACCGAGATGGACTACATTCAGACCATCGATGAGCATGTTGTAGATTGTGTTCACGCCTCTCTCTTTTCCCCCGCTCTCGTCATGATGAACCTGAACGCCTTTGATCTTGATACCCTCAACCTCTTTTTCTCCGGTTCCCCTTACGAATGATGGATCACCTGCTATCGCTGTTTCGTTGTGATCGTCATGTTCATGGGATATCGATACGATATTCGCTTCTTCGGTTATCGGCTCGTATTTTATACCTCCATCAAAACAGCCTGGTTTATACGGATCAGTGATGATCCTGACACCTGCCTCCGATGTGATGAGGAATGCCGCATGACCCAAAAATAATATCTTCATGGTAGGACTCCTTTCACTGGCCGATAGAATATTGCCATCGTTGTTGAACGAATGATTCAATCTATTATAGCATATCCGCGGGCAAAATCAAGACCGTTTTTGCGGTGTTGACTATTAAGGGTATTTTCACTAGAATAATCCATGGCTTTGCTCGGGGATTTGATTGAGAAACTGCAGTGGTTACCTGGTATCGGCAGAAAATCAGCACAGCGTATCGCCTTCTATCTGCAGAAGATGGATACGAAGAGGGTGCAGGAATTGGCCGATGCTATCATAAGGGCACGCACCAGGCTAAAAGAGTGCTCGGTCTGTCATAATCTCAGCGAAAAGAGCCCGTGTGAAATCTGTAATGACAGCGGCCGCGAAAAAGACAAGCTGTGCGTGGTCGAGCAGCCTTCCGATGTTATGGTCATCGAGAAGACGAGCGAATACCGAGGTGTCTATCATGTTATCCATGGAGTCATTTCGCCGATCGATAACATCGGGCCAGAAGATCTGCGCATCGATTCGCTCATTGGCAGACTTAAGGGCGATAATATTAACGAAGTGATCATTGCAACGAATCCAACTACTGAAGGTGATGTGACCGCGATCTATATCGCCAAGCTGATAAGACCGCTAGGAATCAAGGTCACGCGAATCGCTCGCGGCTTGCCTATGGGCAGCGATCTCGACCTCGCAGACTCGACGACGCTCTCGAGGGCACTAGAAGGAAGGAGCGAACTCTAATTCGCAAAAGGCGAATTAGAGCTAAAATCCCAAATTCTAATATCTAAATCCTAAATAATACCAAAATTCAAAAAACAAAATACAAAATAACATCGGTGAGCAGAACGCCAAACTACATCACTTCAAATTTGCTGGTTTGAAATTCGAATTTTGATATTTATATTTGTTTAGTATTTCGGATTCAGTGCTTCGGATTTATCTGAGCGTCAGTGAAGAGTCTACCAGGTTGCTTTTCTAACGCCCGGTATCTCGCCCTTGAGAGCAAGCTCGCGGAAGCAGATACGGCACAAACCAAATTTACGGTAATAGGCACGTGCCCGGCCGCATCTGAAACAGCGATTATACTGTCGTGTTTTATGTTTTTGGGTTTTCTTTTGCTTGTTGATTAAAGCTAAAGTTGCCATTTAACTCCTTTACTTTTTCCTTTCAAAGGGCATGCCCATTCCTTCCAGTAGTGCAAGGGCATCTTCGTCTTTTTTTGCCGAAGTGACAATCGCGATATCCATGCCGAATACCTTTTTTATTTTATCATATTCGATCTCGGGGAATATGGTCTGTTCAGATAGCCCTACGTTATAGCTACCACGTCCATCAAAGGAATCTCTTGAGAATCCGCGGAAGTCTCTTATTCTTGGTGCGGCAAAGCTCACAAAGCGATCGAAGAATTCGTACATCCGGATTCCCCGGAGCGTGGTCTTGAGGCCTATGACCATTCCCTTGCGTATCTTGAAATTAGAGATCGGACGTTTGGCTTTTGTCTGTACGGGGACCTGTCCTGTTATCCGCGAGAGGTCATCACGGACGATATCTAGGATTTTTGGATCATTCACGGCTTCGCCGAGACCGACATTGATGACGATTTTCTTGAGCTGCGGTACTTGATACATGTTAGCGTATCCGAGTTGCTTGACAAGAGTTTGTCTCAGCTCTTCGAAGAAGAATTGTTTCAATCTTGGTTTGTAATCGCCTTCTTTTTTCTTATTCAAGGCTTTCTCCACATTTCTTGCAGATTCTTACTCGTTTATTTTCGATTTTTTCCATCCGTACCTTTGCTCTCTTACCGCATTTTGGACAGATCAACATAAGATTTGAAATGTTAACCGGTGCCGGCACAGTTACGATACCTGAAGGTTTTGCCTGGGAGCGAGCTCGCTGATGTTTCTTGACGAGGTTAACGCCCTCGACAATGGCCATGGTCTTTTCTGGGATTACTTCCAGAACCCGGCCGCGTCTCTCTCTCTCTTCGCCGGTGATTACTTCAACAAGATCATTCTTCCGTACATGAAATTTTGTTCTTCTTTGTTTATTTTTATCGTCGGTCATTCAATCACTCTCTTCATACTACTTCGCTCGCCAGCGACATTATTTTGGTGAATCCCTTTTCTCTCAGTTCGCGTGCGACGGGCCCGAATACTCTCGTGCCTTTCGGTTCCTTCTGTTCAGTGATTAGTACACATGCATTATCGTCGAATCTCACGTACGAACCATCTATGCGGCGGTATTCTTTCTTTGTGCGCACGATTACGGCCTTGCCTTTGTCACCTTTCTTGACCGGGGCGTTCGGCATCGCGTCCTTAATGGAAACATTGATGATATCCCCGATGCGACCGTACCGTGTTCTCGAACTGCCGCTGACTCTTATGCACATCGCCACGCGTGCCCCGGTGTTGTCGCAGACCTTAAGCCGGGAGTATATCTGGATCACTTGATTCTCCTTATGACTCGCCAACGCTTCAGTTTGGATAAAGGCCGTGTTTCCTCGATCATTACCTTGTCCCCGAGTTTGTATTCATTCTTGGCATCGTGTGCGTAAATCTTGGTTCTCTTGCGCACATATTTCTTATAGAGCGGATGCTTGTCATAGGTGGTGATTCTTACGACCACGGTCTTATCAGGTTTATCGCTGGTTACCGTACCGACTTTCCTCCTACGCACCTTTTTCTCCTTTCTTAGCCTTCGTTGCCACTTTCTTTGGTTCGAGTAATTTCCTTATTCCCTTTTCGTCTTCGCGCAGTATCGTTTTGATACGGGCAATGTCTCTGCGTAAAGTGCGCAGCCTCAGTGGGTTCGGGAGTTCTTGAGCACCACGGCGCAATCGCAGGTTGAATGTCTCTCGGTTCAGGCCGTTAAGCATATCAATAAGTTCTTCACGAGTTTTTTCTCTGATCTCAAAAACCTTCATATCTCACACCAGCTTCCCTCTTCATGAATCTTGTTTTCATCGGCAATTTGTTTGCCGCGAGCCTCAGGAGATGTTGAGCTTCATCCGTGCTCATTCCCTCCAGTTCAAATAGAATACGTCCCGGTTTCACAACGCTCACCCAGAATTCTGGCGCACCCTTGCCTTTGCCCATTCTTGTTTCGGCGGGTTTCTTGGTTACGGGTTTGTCCGGGTATATCCTTACCCATAATTTGCCGCCTTTTTTCATCTTGTGGGCTATGGCGACGCGCGATGCTTCGATCTGCCGAGCCGTTACCCATGCGGGTTCCAGTGCAACGAGTCCATATTCGCCAAACGCAACGGAATTGCCGCTTGTTGCTTTTCCCTTACGGCGTCCCCGGTGATGCTTCCGGTATTTCGTTTTCTTCGGCTCGAGCATTAGTGGACATCTCCTTTGTATATCCAGACTTTGACACCGACAGTTCCGTAGATTGTAAATGCGGTTGCACAGGCATAGTCTATGTCAGCGTTGATTGTCTGCAGCGGGACCCTGCCTTCGGGATACCATTCGGTCCTGGCTATCTCCGAACCGCCTAGTCGGCCGGAACAAGCAACCTTTATGCCGCGGGCGCCGATTTTCATTGCCGATATTATTGCGCGTTTCATTGCACGTCGATGCGATATCCTCTGTCTTATCTGACGCGTGATATTCTGCGCTACGAGGAAGGCATCGAGCTCCGGCATTCTGATTTCTTCGATGTTAATTGCCACATCCTTATCTATCAGACTCTTGATCTCTTCTCGGAGTTTCTTGATTTCTTCTCCACCCTTGCCGATAACCTTGCCCGGTTGTGCAGTGTAGACTGAAATAATAACACGGTTTGAGAGTCTCCTTATGATAATATCTGAAAGCATTGCATCAGAGAGTCTCTGGTATAGATAACGACGAATCGAATAGTCTTCAGCAACGAGCTTTCCATAATTCTGTTGATCGAACCATTTGGATTTCCAGTCCTTGGTAATGCCTAAGCGGAATCCAATCGGATGTGTTTTCTGTCCCATTAGCCTCCCTTCTTCTCAATTGGTTTGTATGAATCGACGATTACTCTGATGTGGCAGGTTCTTCTTCTGATCATATCTGCGGTGCCGCGAAACCCCGGTCTCCAGCGTTTCAGTGCCGGGCCTGCATCGACGCTTGCTTCTTTGACATAGAGTTCACTATCATCAACGCGTAGAGTGCCGACACTGTTTTTGAAATTTGCCACTGCAGAATTCATGGTTTTTAGAATGGGGATCTTGGATCGGGATGGGTGAAATTGCAGAAGTGCCCGTGCTTCCATCACGCCTTTTCCCCTGATAACATCCAGGATCATTTTGACCTTGCGTGGTGATACCCGTTCGTACCTCTTTATCGCGCGTGCGATCATCTCTCAAACTCTCTTTCCTTCTCGGCTTTTCTGGTCCCCGAGTGGATGCGAAAAGTTCTGGTGGGAGAGAATTCACCGAGCTTGTGGCCAACCATTCTTTCGGTTATATAAACCGGGATGAATCGGTTACCATTATGCACTGCGACGGTAAATCCCACGAACTCCGGTGGAATGATTGAATTTCGTGCCCACGTTTTGATGATTTTTTTCTCGCCGCTGTCAATCAATTTGGAAATTTTCTTCATTAGTTTGACATCCACATAGGGGCCTTTTTTGAGCGCTCTCGACATTACTTTCTCCTTTTAAGAATGAACTTGGATGATGATTTGTTCCTCTTCCGCGTTTTCTTTCCCTTGGTCAACCAGCCCCATGGTGAAGTTGGCTGGCGGCCTCCGTGTGAACGTCCTTCTCCACCGCCCAGAGGATGATCGATCGGATTCATTGCCACACCGCGTACGTACGGGCGAATTCCCATATGACGTTTCCTGCCTGCTTTGCCGATTGAGATACTTGAATGAAGCGTATTCGATACTTTGCCGATTGTCGCGCGGCATCTCAAATCGATCAATCTGATCTCCCCGGACGGCATTTTGATATGGGCATACTTACCTTCTTTGGCGAGTATTTGACAAGATAGCCCGGCGCCTCTTACCAGCTTAGCGCCTTTCATCGGTGCCAGTTCGATTCCGTGGATTTCGACGCCCAGAGGGATGCTCGCAAGCGTCAAGCAATTACCGATCTTGATCTGCGCATCGTCTCCCGACATTACGGTATCACCGATCTGCAGACCTTCCGGTGCGATGATGTAGCGTTTCTCACCATCTTTATAGCTGATCAACGCGAGGAGCGCGTTGCGGTTAGGATCATATTCGATCGTTTTCACAGTAGCGGGTATGCTGTTCTTGTCTCTCCTGAAATCAACGATTCTAACCCTCTTTCGATGTCCGCCACCTCGGTGCCTTGCCGTGATCCTGCCCAGATTATTTCGGCCGCCGCTTTTCTTTTTGCTGAACGACAGCGATTTCTCAGGTCGGGTTTTGGTTACGGGCGGCTTATTGACGCTGTAGAACCGGCGCGCGGGTGAAGTGGGCTTATATTTCTTGATTGTCATCATGCACCTTCTATCAACTCGATCTTCTGCCCGGGTTTCAGCGTAACCGTGGCTTTTTTGTATCCTGTCGTGTAGCCAAAGGAGATACCCATTCTTTTCGGCTTGCCGCGGAAATTAGCGGTCTTCACATCTGTCACGTTCACGTTGAACAGTCTCTCCACGGCTTCTTTGATCTCCCGTTTGTTCGCCTTCTTCGCGACCTCAAATTGGTAGCAATTCCTTTCCCGCAGTCGATCTGCTTTCTCGGTTATCAACGCTCTCTTGATTATTCTTTCGTTGCGCATCTCTGCTCCAATTTCTCAAGGCCCTTCCTGGTAATCAACACATATTCAGCGCTCATTACATCGTAACAATTGATGTCATTTGCCCTCTTTAATTGCACGTTGCGTAAATTGCGGCTCGCCATCAGGATATTCTTCTGCATGGCATCGACCGCAACGAGGGTTTTCGCTTTGTCGATCTTAATGTCCTTTAATATTTGGACGAAATTTTTGGTTTTGGGCGTATCCAGGTTGATATCTTCGATGACTAAGATCCTGCTTTCCTGCGCTTTTGCGCTCAGCGACGCAAGGAGGGCGCCCATTTTCTTCTTCTTGGGCATTGAAGTTCTGTAATCTCTTGGTTTAGGACCGAAGGTTACACCGCCACCTCGCCAGATCGGCGAGCGCGTGCTACCATGTCTTGCCCAGCCAATACCCTTTTGACGCCAGGGCTTTTTGCCACCGCCCCTCACTTCGGCTTTTGTTTTAGTGCTGGCTTGTCCCATCCTGCGGTTGTCCATGAGTGCATTTATCGTCTCCCAGATAAGAGCCTCGTTTATCTTCTGGTCGAATATTTTCTTGCCCAATTCAACGGTTCCGCTTTCTTTGCCGTTTTTGTCAAATAGCTTCGTCTGCATCATTCATCCTTTGTTATTATGAGATAACTGTTGCGTGCTCCCGGAACCGCGCCTTTCACGTAGAGTATATTTTTCTCTTTCTCTACTTTGATAACCTGTAGATTTTTTACGGTCACTCGTTCATTACCGTATCTGCCCGGCATCGTTTTACCCTTCCATATCCTGCCCGGTGATGAGCCGGGACCGGATGAACCGATTCGCCGGTGCGCCATGGAACCATGGGTGGCGGGACCACCTTTCCATCCCCATCTTTTAACGCCTCCAGAAAATCCACGGCCTTTGGTCCACCCCGTGACCGAGACTGAATCACCGTCTGCGAAAATCGTCGCATCAACTTTGTCGCCGGCCTTGTACTTGCTGGTATCGTTCACTCTTATCTCCAGAATACGGGCCGCCGATTCTGTCTTTGATTGCTTGAGATGTCCGCTCAGGGCTTTGTTCACTTTTTTCCTCGTGCCAAAGCCCAGTTGTATGGCTTTGTAACCATCACGAGTTTCTTCCTTGACCTGCAGAACCGAACACGGCCCTGCTTGTATCAGGCTGACCGGAGTGACTTCGCCTTTTTCTGTGAATACCTGGGACATGCCGATTTTCCTGCCGACGATTCCGATCATGATCACATCGCCTTCACTTCGATATATACCCCGGCGGGTATTTCCAGTTTGTTCAAGGCATCGATTATGTCCGGTGTCACATCATTCAGTTCGATGAGCCTCTTGTGCACGCGCAATTCAAACTGCTCGCGGGATTTCTTGTCGACGTGTGGGGAACGGAGTACCGTGTAGAGTGAACGTTCCGTGGGGAGGGGAACGGGTCCGGCCATGTTGACGCCAAAACGCTTGACCGTCTCAACGATGGATTTCACCGACTGGTCAAGAATACGGTGATCATATGATTTTAGTCTGATTCTTAGTTTGTTCATTATTCGATTATTTTAGTAACGACGCCAGCGCCGACGGTGCGGCCGCCTTCGCGGATCGCGAAGCGCAGGCCTTGCTCGATCGCTACCGGACTGATCAACTCGATCTCAAAATTCGCATTGTCCCCA
>JAOUFJ010000029.1 GCA_029858255.1 candidate division WOR-3 bacterium
AGACCGTGCTACTCAAGTAACAAATAATCGTCTAAGGGTTGGGGTTGGGATGCTAGAATACAGCAGCCCGGCCCCACCCTAACAACCAAAGACCAAATAAAAACGTTATTATCGTTATTCTCGTTAGTACCGCTAATTTCGCTAAACCTCACCAGCGGCCAAACCCAACAACCAAAAACCATTCCTAAAAAGGGGTTAGGGTTGGGAAGCCTGACCTGCCAACGCGATCCAACCTCTCAACCCCAACCCAACACCCATCCTTAGAGAGTTCGTTATTCTCGCTATTCTCGTTAGTACCGTTAGTTTCGCTAGATCATAACGGCGGCTAAACCCAATAGCCAAAATCCATCTGTTTCTGACTTCCCAACCTTAACCAACACCCATCTTTGTCCAACACCCATCCTTAGAATTCGTTAAGTTCGTTACTTCCGTTATTGCCGTTGTTTTCGCTAATCTCGTTAATATCGCTCCTTCTCATCCTTTTAACCTCTGGTTCTATCCCCAAACATCGTCCTGGGGCTTGCCTTCGAGCCAGAGAATAAGGGTACTTGTTTCCGCACAAATCCGCGTCCGTTATCGAGGATCCAGCGCGAATAACGATAGTAACGACATTAACGGAACTAACGGTTTGTTCTTGCGACATCATACACTACCTCTGACGAATCGTCGATAACGGGTTAGGTTTGGGATGCTGGATAACAACATCTGGTTTTCGTTTATAGATCCTGATCTGCTCATTCGGCTTTCTGCCCCAGCATCCCAAACCTCAACCCTCACCCATCCGGGCCTTAACCCCGGTAAATTCACAAGCAAAAGTCAAAAAATAATCAGAAAGAATCTTCATATAGAATACTACTTCATTGATTCAAGATAATGGTATGCGCTGAGCGCAGCGGTTGCTCCTTCGGCGCACGCGGTCACCACCTGCCGAATTGCCTTCGAACAAACATCACCTGCTGCGAACAACCCAGGCTCGCACGTCCGCATCCGCGCATCCACAATGACAAATCCTTTTTCATCAAGGTCTACGATGTTTTTCAGCATACTCGTATTTGGTTCAAGTCCTACATATATGAAAACACCGCTGACCCGTATAATCTTCTGCTTACCCGTTTGACGGTCATGCACGGTAATCGATTCAACCCGCTCTGAACCGTTGATGCTCATCACTTCATGATTTAGCAAGAAATCTATTTTTTCTTCGCCTTCCAGGCGATCGGAGAGAATCTTATCTGCCGTAATGTTGGGCAAGAATTCAACAAATGTGATCCGGCTGACAAACTGCATTAAGAACTTGCCTTCCTGGAGACCCGAATTTCCGCAACCGACCACAGCAACATCGCGATTCTTGAACAGCGGGCCATCACACGTCGCGCAGTAGGATACACCGCGCCCCCTTAACTCTGATTCACCCGGGACATTGAGCTCCTTCCAGTTTGCGCCTATTGCGATGATGACTGCGGGCGCAGGAAATTGTCTGCTGTCAGTTGTGACAATGAAAGAACCATTTTGCTTGCTGATCGACTTCACCTCTGAGCCAACGATCTCAACCCCAAAGCGGAGCACTTGTTGTTTTATCTTATCAGCAAGTTCAATGCCAGATATGCCTACAGGAAAACCTGGATAGTTCTCAATGTAATGGGTGGTTGCCGCGTGCCCACCAGGCAATGCCATTTCGATTATCACAGTCCGAAGACCTGCTCGCGCACCATAAATGCCTGCGGTCAAACCTGCCGGTCCGCCACCAATCACAACCAAATCATGGCTCATGCTCCTCCTTTGATAGTCCGAATATCAGAATATCGGATTATCGATCAGTCGATTTGACGCCGCAAAAAGGTAGGCACCTCCAGATCGTTCTCATTATATATTTTGTCTTTGACATCGGATCTAACTTCACGACGCTTGAACGTAGGCAGTTCAAGATTCTCTTTGCGAGAACTGAAATCTATCGGTGCTTCGCTCGCCTTCTCTCTGATCCCCGTTGCTACGACCATTACGCTTACCTTATTGCCAACATGCTCGTCAATCACCACTCCGGTGATAACCTTGGGCTGGCTGTCGGTTTCACTGGTGATCAATGATGCTGCTTCGTTTGTCTCGGCCAGGGTAAGGTCCTGCCCACCTGTAATATTGATCAACAGACCTCTCGCTCCCTTGATAGAAACGTCGTCGAGAAGTGGTGAAGATATTGCCGATTGCGCTGCCTGTATTGCCCGGCTCTCGCCCTCACCAATACCAAGACCCATAACTGCGGTTCCCTTCTCGACCATCACCGTGCGCACGTCAGCGAAGTCGAGATTGATCAAACCGGATTTCGTCACCATCTCCGCGATACCCTTGATCGCATTGAAGAGAACCATATTACCCAATCTGAAGGCCTCTATGATCGATTGGTCTTTCGGAGCAACGGCAATCAATTTCTGATTGGGGATGACGATCAAAGTGTCGACGTTATCCTTCAGTTCATCGATGCCACTCTGGGCATTTGTCATGCGCCAGACACCTTCATATTCAAATGGACGCGTGACAACGGCCACGACCAAAGCGCCGGCATTCTTTGCCTCTTCAGCGATGATCGGTGAAGCGCCAGTTCCAGTTCCGCCACCTTGACCGCAAGTAATGAAAACCATATCTGCATCGCGAAAAACATCCCTTATCTTCTCTCGAGACTCTTCGGCTGCCTTGCGACCGATTTCGGGATCACCACCCGCGCCCAAGCCCTGGGTCAGATTGGTGCCGATTTGTATCTTTTCGTTTGCCTTGTTCAATTTCAGAACCTGCGCGTCTGTGTTGACCGCGATGCACTCAACCGCGTGTATTCCGTGGTTCGTAGCATAGTTGATTGTATTACAACCTGCACCACCGACTCCAATCATTTTTATTTTTGCTATATATTTTGGATCCTCAACTAGTTCAAACATATTCCTTCCTCCTTTCAGAAGTACTTGGCAAACCAATCTTCGAATCTCTTTTTGAGGGCATCGAACACACCCACACCTCTTACTCTTTTTATCAGCACCTGATTTTTCTTTTCGAAGCCGTAGAGAATAAGACCCACGCCCGTCGCATAAATCGGGTCTTGCACGATGTCAGTGAGACCACCGATCTTCTTAGGAATACCGATCTTCACGGGTAGATGAAAGACATCTTCAGCAAGTGCATCCAAACCGTGCAGTCGTGCCGTACCGCCGGTTACAACGACACCCGCGGCCAGGATATCATAGAACCCGCTTCTCTTGATCGCCTTGTTGGTGATCATCAATATCTCTTCTACCCGGGGAGTGACAATCGAAGCCAGCAACTCCCGGGTGATATTGCGATCTTCACGACCACCAATACCCGGAACCCTTATTTCCTCTTTGGCTTCATCCGCTGACACCGAGATGCTCGCATTCTTTCTCTTGATCTCCTCGGCTTGTTTGTAGGGCGTCCTGATACCGATCGCTATGTCATTCGTGATGTATTCACCACCAAGCGGTATCACTTCGGAATATCTTATTGCCCCGTCGTAGAATATCGCCAGGTCGGTCGTGCCGCCTCCGATGTCCAGCAGACACACGCCCAGGTCAATCTCATCCGGCTGCAAAACCGAATACGACGATGCCAAAGGTTGAAGCACAAGATCCTTGACCCGCAGCCCAGCGCGTTCCAAAGCAGTATAGATATTCTGTGCCGAAGTTATGGCTGCGGTCACGATATGCACCTCGGCCTCAAGCTTTACCCCGCTCATGCCAACCGGGTCTTTTATGCCCTTTTCATTATCAACTACATACTCGATCGGTATCGCATGGATTATTTCACGATCAAGGGGCAAGGCAATCGCTTTTGCCTGCTCGATCACGCGTTCGATATCTCTCTTTGTTACCACACCACCCGACCGGGCCGTCGCAATCATTGCATGCGCGTTGATGCTTTCTATGTGCGAACCAGAAATACCGGCATAACACGAATCCACTTTTACACCTGCCATGCGCGAGGCTTCATCGACCGACTTCACGATCGATTCGATCGCCTTTTCGAGATTGACAATTACCCCGCGCTTCAATCCATTAGAGGGTGTTGAACCGACGCCTACAATTTTCAAATCTTCGCCTTCGACTTCAGCAATGATCGCAGCAATCTTCGTTGTCCCCAGATCGACGCCGACGATTCTTTCTTTCCTTGCCATCATTTCCTCCTTAGCACATCATAAGCTATTTGATTTCTTAAAATGATCTGTCCTCTATAACGCATATCAACCACCCACGTTTCTTCTATTTCCAGTAAGTTCAATTTCTCCAAAAGATGTTTTTTCATTCTAAGATCACTGGTGCCCAGTATATACTGGACACCCTTGTATTTAACTATTCCATCCACCGTTGATACCACCTCGCCCTCCGGTATCACTTCCTCAAGCATCACGTACTGCTCGCGCTTTCGCAGCAGTACAAATGCAAGTATCGCAAAAACTATGATCAGCAACAAAACAATAATCAGCCTAATAATTTCACCTCTTCTTCCAACCGGATGCCTGTCTTCTTGAACACGGTCTTCTTAATATGACCGGCCAATGCGACGACATCAGCTGCTCTCGCTCCGCCTCTGTTGATTATGTAATTCGCATGTTTCTCGCTAACCACAGCACCACCGACCGAGATTCCCTTCAGCCCGCACATTTCGATCAACTTACCAGCTGCCTGACCGGGTGGATTCTTAAAAAACGAGCCAGCAGAATAGCCAACAGGATGGCGTTCCATCCGCCGCTTCAGATTCTCATCGATTTTCTTTTTGATAGTGCGCCTGTTATCTCTTATCATGACCAGGTCTGCGGTTATGACCATACAACCATTATTGATATTGGATGATCTATATGAAAAACCAAGCTCTGCTCTGGAAAGAATAACCTCCTTGCCGTTTCCATCTACTACTACTGCACTAACAGCCATGTCTGCTATCGAGCTGCCAAAGGCACCGGCATTACCCTTGACCGCACCGCCTACTGTACCCGGTATACCTGCCAGGAATTCTCCACCGCCATAACCCTCAACGAGCGATTCTTTAAGGAAATCTCCGATCATGACACCACCACCGCATCGCACCAAACCATCCCGCCAGGCAATCCGTTTGAATACCCCGCCAAGCTTCAATACGACACCAGGGAAACCAGAATCGGCAACCAGAATATTCGTGCCAGCACCGATGATAAAATACGGCAGTCTATGTTTACTGATTATCTGCAAGACCATGGTCAAAGCTGTCTTCGTGTACACGCAGACAAAAAATCGAGCCCTGCCTCCGATATGAAAAGAAGTGTGGTCGGCTAATGGTTCGTCCGTTGTCACTTTTATGCTCGATACACGTCGGAAAGGATTCTTCATTATTTCAATTCCTTGAGCAGCTGCCGCGCAACCTGGTTGATATCACCGGCACCCTGAATAACGACGACATCACCAGGCTTCAATGTCTGTTTGAGGAATTCCAGGACCCGACCGATTTTGTCGATGAAGTGTATGCCATTCTGCTCCCTCGCAAGCCGCTTTGCCAAAGCCTGTCCCGTCACACCCGGTATTGGCATTTCATGTGCGGCATATATCTCAGTAACGACCACCAAATCGGCACTGAGAAAGGATTTGGCAAATTGATCAAAGAGATGATAGGTGCGTGTGAATCGGTGCGGCTGGAAGACAGCGACAATTCGTTGCGCCGGGAAGTAATCACGCAAAGTCTGCAACGTAACCGCAATCTCGGTTGGATGATGTCCGTAGTCGTCGAATATCCGGATACCGTTGACATCTGCTATGTATTCAATACGACGGTGGACACCGCGGAATGCATCTATCGCGCCTCTTATTTTTCCTATTCCAATACCTAATTCAAGACCAACACCTATTGCCGCCAGGGCGTTAGCGACATTGTGCCGACCCGGCAAATTGATCCTGAACCTGCCGACTATTTTGTTATGGTATCTAACCTTGAAAGACACGCCGAAATCATATTTCTGCAGGTCTTCAGCACGCAGATCGGCGCAATTTTCAAAACCATAAGAGATTACTTGACGACGTATGTTTTCCATGATGCTCATACTCACCGGCGAATCTACGCCAAGAAATACACTTCCCCAGAAGGGCACGTGGTTGGCAAAATGCCCAAAGTGTTCCTTGATTTCATCCAGGTCTTTGTAGTAATCCAGATGTTCCGCCTCGATGTTCGTGATGACGGCAAATGAAGGATAGACTCTAAGGAATGACTTATCCGATTCATCAACCTCACAAACGAGATAATTCCCGGCACCCAGTGTTGCCTGAGTCTTACCGATAACGATGCCACCTATCACCGTAGTCGGTGACAGTCCACTTTTCTGTAGTACCTCACTCACCAAGGAGGTAGTTGTTGTTTTGCCGTGGGTTCCGGAAATACAGATCGCGAACTTCGTGCGTGTCAATTCAGCAAGTAATTCAGCACGGTGGATCAATGGTATGTTGTTTGTTCGCGCTTCCATCAACTCGGGGTTATCCTGTTTTATGGCCGATGAATACACAACCAAATCAGCCCCGGCAATGTTTCTCCTTCTGTGTCCGTAGCTGATCCGAATACCTATCCGTTTCAAACGTTTTGTTATCTCCGACGAGTGAAGATCAGAACCGGTGACCGTGAATGAAAGATTCTTCATGATTGTCGCCAGGCCACTCATTCCGATACCACCTATTCCAACAAAGTGGATATGTTTCGTTTTACCAAACATCTTCGGTCTAAGTCTTTTCATTCTCAATGTCCTTGAGCATCAAATCCGCTATTTTTTTCTCCGCGTCCAATATTAGACTCGTTTGCCTCCAACGTTTGCGCTTCATTAGTTCACGTAAGCACTTCGCCAGATCCTTGGGCGTCAACTCCTTCTCTGCACGCAAGAGAGCATCACCGATCTCCGTGAAATACAACGCATTGTGGTACTGATGATCGTCGATCGCGTGGGGGAATGGAACGAAGACCACTTTTTTTCCTAGCGCCAAAATTTCGTATCCGGCCAGAGCGCCAGCCCGTGAAACAAGAATATCGGACCTGCGAATTTCCTCCCACGGCGTTTCGCTGAATGGTATCACGTGCGTCCTGACCTTCTTGCTGCTGATCACGCGCGCATAGTCACGGATACCCGAGATTATGGTCAGATACCACTTACCGGGGATGATATCCTGCAGGGCCAGAGCCATGTCATTCAGGAAACGCGCTCCTTGACTCCCGCCATAAACAAGAACGCGCACCTTGCCAGTCTGTCTTCCAAATCCTGCCGGCCGGCGGTCTACTTTGAATTCCCGGCGGATTGGAATACCGGTTATTGATATTTTACCGTGCAATGAAGCGACCGGCGGCAAACCCAGGAATACTCTGCGTGCCGAGCGTGCGAAGAATCTGGTCGCCCGACCCGGTACCCGATTCGGCTCGAATACATAGAACGGACTCCGGTTCAAGAGGCAAGAAATGTTCAAAGGCACGGCGCCAAAACCGCCAAATGCCAAACCGATGCCTCCACGCGTTAACGCATGCAGTCTGAAAATAGAATGGAGCAGGATAAAGGCGAAAAATATCTTTCCAAAGATGGATTTGCCGAAGAAGGGTCGCGAATTGACCAGGAAAGTCTTCAAACCGTAACGCCGTGCGATCTTCTCCTCCTGAAATCCTTTGCGTACCAGGAAGAACACATCACATCTGCGCCGCAGCAATTCAACCGCCGTAACAACTGCAGGAAAATAATGGCCGCCAGAACCTATGCCGCTGGCAATGATCTTGGGCTTACCCACCTCCCTCAAATTGGCGTTTCTCGATAAGGTCACAGATTCCTCCGACGAGAAGCCTGCAGAATGATACCTACTGCGAACAGGTTTGCCGCGAGCGACCAGCCGCCAAAGGAAATGAATGGCAGTGGAATGCCGGTTGGCGGTAAGAGACCTACGCTAACACCCACGTGTACAAGGAATATGATGAACAAGGAAGCGTTCAAACCAAGAACCATGAGTCTTGTGAACTCATCATCGGCAACACCAGCAATTGACAGACCACGCAAGTAGATCTGCCAGTAGAAAACGAACACGACGATACATCCAATGAAGCCAAGCTCTTCGGCAATGTGGGCAAAGATGAAATCATTATGGATGCCTGGCAGGAACAAAAATTTCTGCAGACCAGCACCAGGTCCTTTGCCAAAAAGGCCTCCGGACCCGATCGCGATCAGAGATTGCCTGACCTGATAAGTGGGCTCGGATATGAAGGTCGCGATGCGATGTTGAGCATGGGGGAATACCCTTATGAAGATCGCCAGAATGCCAGCACTAGCAGTGCTCGTTGCCAACAGAAATTTCAATTTCGCACAGCCATAGATCAACATTGCCACCAGGGTGGCCAGACAGATAAATGCCATTGAAATCGAAGGCTGAATCGCTACCAGTATTATTATCAAGAAAGAAATGATCAGAATTGTAGCAAGCCCCCGGTGGGTACTCGCTGTCATAGGATGGGCGGAAAAGAAATTTGCCAGGAAGAACACCAGCCAGATCCTGACAAATTCCGAAACCTGGAGGCCGACTGAGGCGATCAACAACGATCTCTTCGCACCGAACTGGAAACGTCCGGCAAAAACAGTCATTAACAAACTCAATAATATGAGGACCAGCAAAGGGAAGAGCATTTTTCTTATTGTCTCGTACGGAACGAGCAGGCCAAGCAGGAAAAACCCGATGGCAACCAGGACCCTTCTGAGATGTGCCATCAGATAGTAAGTAGAATTTTCACCCTGTCGCAATGCTCGGTAGTACGATGAGGAGAAGACAAAAATGATCCCCAGTACAACGAGGCAGATAACTAGTAATAGCAGAATTCGATCAGTCTTGCCGTGCAGCATCTATGAATGCCTCCCCGCGTTCTTCAAAATTGCCGAAATGGTCAAACGATGAAAATCCGGGATTCAAGATTATCGTGTCACCAGTCTGGGCAAAAGCCCTGGCCTTGGCAACCGCGTCGGTCATATCCTCGGCAATGACATATTTTGTATATCCACGTTTGCAGAAATAATCGGCTATGAAACTCGCATTCTCGCCGAGTACCACGCATGCCTTTGCACTCTCGATCAAAGTATCGAGGTAATCCTGGCCTTCATCACCCTTGTGCCTGCCCCCGAAGATCACTATTTTCGACCCCGCGGTTGCCAGAAATGAGGCGATCGCCGCGGTCGCGTTCGTACACATAGAGTTATTTATATATCTTATGCCTTTCAGCAGACCCAGGTCCTCCATGCGATGAGGCAGGCTCTTAAACACCATGATCCCCCTTTCAATATCGGGAGTGTCGATCTGGAGTATCTTCGCAACCGCAATTGCTGCTGCCATGTTCATTAGGTTGTGCTCTCCTGGCAAAGGCAGACCGGTATTGGCAAACAACGCGATACCGTCGTACCGGAACTGGCCGTTCAGAGACACACCTTCAGTATTGCGGTGACCAAAGAATACGACCCGGGACTCTACGATGTCGGCAAGCCGTCTTATCCCTTCATCATCAGAGTTCAGAACCGCAAAATCATTGTGGCCTTGATTGGCAAAGACTCGCAGCTTTGCATTCCTGTATTCAGTAAAGTCCTTATGCCAATTCAGATGATCCACACCTATGTTGGTGAGCACCGCGATATGGGGACGAAATCTGTCGATGCGCATCAGTTGAAATGATGATATCTCGAGAACATAATAATCGTACGGTTTGTGGAAAAGGGCTGTTGAAAACGGCTTGCCCGGCGCAAGATTGCCGCCGAGAAAATGCCCGATCTCTGAAACGCCGAGAATACTACTTATCAAAGCTGCGGTTGTGCTTTTGCCATTTGTCCCTGTTACGGCAATGACCCTGGGTTGATCCAACTCAGTAAAGACGTACTCTATTTCATCGATAATAGGGGTACCCTGATCCTTCAGCACCGTACAGATTGCCTTGTTCGGTGGGAAGCCGGGTGAAGTGATGGCAAGATCATAACGCTGCTCAAAATATAATTTCACATTTCCTTCGTCAATCATTTTTTGTGCCCGAGCTGCAAGACTCGACAAATTCTCATCATAGACGAATACCTCTTCCCCTTTCTTCACAAGGTACTCTGCAACCGCAAGATTGGCACGACCCAGACCCAGGAGAAGCGTCTTCATAGATTACCTGATCTTCAATGTCGAAAGTGCAAACATCAAACAGATAATTCCAATTATCCAGAAGCGAATTACGATCTTGGGTTCGACCATTCCCTTCAGCTCGAAATGGTGATGGAGCGGCGCCATCATGAAAAGACGCTTTCCACCGGTGCGCCGGAAATATACTACCTGCGCCAGCACCGTCAAAACCTCAATCACAAAAACACCACCCACCATCACCAGCAGAATCTCCTGTTTGATGAGAATTGCCGCCGTACCGATTATTGCACCGAGGCTTAGAGCACCCGTATCACCCATAAACACCTGAGCCGGGTATGTATTGAACCACAGGAATCCGAGGCTCGCACCCAGGATCGTCGCGCAATATACGGTGATCTCACCGCCTTGCTTCAAGAAGATGATATTAAGATAGTCGCTGATCACCGCATGGCCCGCTGCATACGCCAGGGCAGCATATGCCAGGGCGGCAATACCGATCAATCCGATAGCCAGACCATCCAGGCCGTCGGTAAGGTTGACACCGTTGGAGGAGCCGACAAGAACCAGGGCAACGAACGCCGGATAGAACAACCCGAAACTTATGACATAATTCTTCACAAACAGGAGATTGGTTTTGTCCATGTAGCCTTCGGGACCGAAGAAGTACAGGAACAGACCGAGTGCTATTCCATAGACAACCTGGACAATTAGTTTCGTCTTGATCGAGAGACCGCGTGGCCGCTTTTTGTATATCTTCACATAATCATCCCATAACCCAAGGAATCCAAAGTAAATCGTTGCGCTGAATAAAATCAATATATTCGGATTTGTCAAATCGCAGAAGAGAAAAGATGAAATGAGAATTGACAATAGTATCAGTAGACCACCCATTGAGGGCGTGCCTTCTTTTGAACGATGGCTATCAGGTACCTCCGATCTTACCCTTTGTGTGGCAGACTGGGTCTTCATCGAGGCTATGAATTTTCGCCCAAAGACGAGTACAATCAGAATCGCGAAGACCGCCGCATACGCGCTACGGAATGTTATGTAGCCAAAAAGCCTCAAAGGTCCAAAAAAGTCACGCAGTGGATACAGTAGCCATAAAAGCATATTATCTCACTTGTTGTCAACGAACACAAAAGGTTTGATGACGCAACTCTTCATCTCAGTAACCTCGATAGTCCATAGACGAACCGCTCAAAACGGAGGGCACGGGATGCCTTGAACAATATCACCTCATCACCGGTTATATTCTCGTGGAGACTTCTGAGCAGCTCATTCTCTTCGGTATAATGTCCGCCTCCGTAGTACTCTGACTGCCGTCCATAGGTCATCAATAGATCTACGGAACTTCTGGCATACAAACCGATTTCTTCGTGTAATTGACTGCTTCTCTTCCCCAATTCAAGCATATCACCGAGAACAGCGATCGTAGGACGCCCCAATTGCCCGATGAAATCGATCGCCGCTTTCATCGATGTCGGATTTGCATTGTATGTATCGTTCAATATCAACAACCTGCTGATCCTAATTGGTTCCAGCCGTCCGGGTTCTGGCTTAATTCCTGCCAGCGCCGTTTTTTGTGTCGCATAATCAACACCCAGCATCGTCGTCAAACAAACTGCCGCCAGGCAGTTGTAAACGTTGCCAGCTCCAAGCAGCCGAGTGAAATATTCCTTCCATCCAAGGGAGAAGTAAGAGCCGTGTTCGGTGAGCTTCACGCTCTCCAACATGTCCATTGAGAATCGGTTCACAGTTCTTCCGGGCATCTCGCCAAACCCCTCACCCACTAAGGCCAGCCCGTCGGGTGGTAGCGCCTCGATCAATGAAGATTTCTCTTTTCTCACGCCATCGAGTGACTCCAATCCCTCAAGATGGCCCGGCCCGATATTTGTTATGACTCCCACATCAGGTTTGGCGATATCGCACAATCTTTTGATCTCTCCGGGCGCGCTCGTCCCCATTTCAAGCACCATGTAATCTTCATCACCGCAAAGGTTGAAGATGGTGAGTGGCATGCCGATGAGGGAATTGTAGTTTCTCTTCGTGCACAAAACATTCGACCCTGAACCGAGTATCGCAGCAACAATCTTCTTTACGGTAGTCTTACCATTGGTTCCGGTTATGCCAATTGCCTTGGCTCTGTAGTACTGACGGTAGTGCCGCGCAAATTCACCCAGGGCATAGAGCGCATCAGACACCTGTATCTCGTTCGCCTTCGATTGCGTGCGTTCAACAACAGCGGCGATCGCCCCGCGTGCCAAAGCGTCATTCACAAAATTATGTCCGTCTGTGTGTTGCCCTTTGAGCGCGAAGAAGAGATGGCCGGGCCTGGTTTCACGTGAATCGATCGTGACCCCACGTGCTAAATCAGTACGGACTGAACACGCCTTGCCACCCATTACCCTGGCTATCTCCGCTAGCATGAATTCTCGAAACATCTCTTTATAACCTCGGCATCACTAAAATCGATGCTCTCATCATCGAATATCTGGTACTCTTCGTGGCCCTTCCCGGCAACGATAACCATATCATCTCCCTGTTTCATTGCCATTGCATATTCGATGGCCGCCGTCCTGTCTTCAATCATCTTGTAGTTATCACCGGCAACACCCTGCAGAATATCGTTGATGATGTCTGAGGGTGTTTCGTGCCGGGGATTATCTGTGGTAATGACCGCGAGGTCGGCAAACCTCGTTGCAAGTGCACCCATCTTCGCACGTTTGTCACGGTCGCGATCGCCACCACACCCGAAAACGACAATCAACTTGCCCCTTGCGTATTCCCTGGCGGATTTCAGTATGTTTTCGATCGCGGCAGGTGTATGCGCGTAATCAACGAAGACATTGTCAACAATGCGCTCCATGCGGCCCGGTACAAATCGCAGTTTCTCAATTCCTTCAACTATGCGATCGGCTGATACATCCAGAGCCACACCTGCAGCAAAAGCCCCGAGGATGTTATGGAAATTGAATCTTCCGATCAACGGTGACTTTACCTCGTAACTCTTGGCTTTGTACGATATCTCGATTCTAAGACCATCGATCGACTGTTCGATCAATCTACCTCTAATGTCGCTGCCCTCGGTCTGGCCAAATGAAAGTACGCACGGCAGCGACATTGATGTCACTGCATCACGAATATCTTCGTCATTATTGTAGATAGCACAGCCATTTAGTTTGAGAAGTGAAAATATTCGCAGTTTCGACCGCATGTAATCATCCATCGTTACATGAAAATCAAGATGATCCTGAGACAGGTTAGTGAAGACTGCGGCGTCGAAGTCGATGCCCTCAACACGCCCTAATTTAAGAGCATGAGAAGAGACTTCCATCACCAGGGAATCTATCCCCTGGCTTTGATACTCTTTGAGCAATTTCAGGATATCCAGAATCTCTGGCGTCGTGCGGGTCGCCTTGCTCCTTGAGGCCCCAAGATAGTATACCGTGCCGATAAGACCTGGCTTTTTCCCTGCTTGTGTGAGAATGGAATGAATCAGGAAGGTTGTGGTCGTTTTGCCGTTGGTACCGGTCACCCCGATCTTTGCCATTTGAGCAAAATTACCGTAGAAACGTACGGCCAATTTGCCTATTATGTCCCGCGTATTATCCAGGACGAGCTGCGGAAGATGTGTGGCGACCCTATGCTCCGTAATAACCGCAACCGCTCCCGCTCTTTCCACGTCTCCTATGAAATCATGACCATCAAAACGGGCGCCCTTCACGGCGACATACAGGCTTCCTGGTATCACCTTTCTTGAGTCGAATTCAATCGAGCTTATCTCAATATCTTCCATGTTGTAGGCCTGCGAAGGCAAATCCGACATCAATTTACTTAGCCGCATAATGATAAGAGTTCATTTGATAGAGGCTCTGTGCGATTTCTTTGAAAACTGGCGCCACTATCGTACTTGCCCAATATCCGCTCTTGGGCTCATCGATCATCAGCATGATCAAATAATCAGGTTCCTCGGCTGGGAAGAAACCGACAAAAGTGGCGATCACTGCGCTGTTCGAGTACGAGCCATTAACGACCTTTTGTGCGGTTCCGGTCTTCCCGGCAATTTTCATATCGTTAAAAGCCGCTGCCGCACCGCTTCCTTCTTCAACGACGGCACAGAGTATGTCGGTAACGCTTCGCGCCGTCGACGCATCGATCACACGACGTATGCGGAGAGGATCGACTTCATATATCGTCTTCTCTCCTTTTCTCACCGCCTGCACGATGTTCGGTTTGCTCAGCACACCATCATTGGCAATGACCTGATAGGCCATGGCAAGCTGCAACATATTCACGGTGAGCCCCTGGCCAAAAACCAGAGTGGCAAAATCTATGTCATTCATCTTGGCCGCGTCGGGCAACCGACCTCGTACTTCCCCCGGAAACTCAATACCGGTCAATTCGCCGAACCCAAAATCCCTCACGAGGAGCAGAAATCTTTCACGGTCAAATTTCCTCGATAACTTGACCATTGCTACATTACTTGAATGGGCCACTGCCTGCTTCAGTGTGACAACCCCATAATTACGGTAATCATTGATCGTGTGCCCCCTTATCTTGATCTTCCCGGTCTCGGTATCGATCCTATCATTCTCGTGCGCACCATTCATCAACGCGAAAGTCAAGCACATGAGTTTGAATGTAGATCCGGGTTCGAATTCATCGCAGATTATGTGGTTTCTCTGATCACCATTCTTCCCCGCATTTACCATGGCCAGAATATTCCCGGTCTCCGGGTCGATAATCAAACCCGCGGCTAAATGCGCGTCTTCTTTATCGAGGCAATCCTTCAACTTATCATACAAGATCGCCTGAAGCTGAAGATCTACAGTAAGATAAATATCCGCACCCGGCTGGGGTTCCTGCTCAGGATAATTGTGGTAGGGGAAGATCCCACCGGATGGATCCTTCTGATAGATCGCAAATCCCGATTCACCGCTGAGGATTTCGTCAAACTGCAATTCCATACCCTCAATGCCGCGGTTATCCAAACCACATTTGCCGACCATGCTCGAGAAGATTTCAGGCATGTTGTATCGTCGGTTCAAATCATGGGTATACCCAATACTCGGATCGTTGATCGCCAGATAACGGTCACGCTGTTCAATATCGACCTTCATTTCGACCCAGAAAAAATCGCCAGCATCTACCAGTCTTTTCAATTGGGTCGTTGATTTGCCGGAGATCTTAGAGACTTCGCGCACAAGCTTGGCCGCATCGCAAGCGTAACGAGGTGTGCAAAAAACCGAAAAACAAGGTTCGGAGGTCGCGATCGGGACGCCGCCTCGATCATAGATATTACCGCGCGCTCCGAGCAACACAAATTTCTTCTCGTGCTGCTGTCTGGCCCTCTTTTCGTAGTATTGATGCCTGAAGCACTGAATGTAGAAAAGGTAAGAGAAAAAGATCAGGGATACAAAAAAGAGAAAAGAATTAAGCATTTTCGTGCGTATCATTCGATCACTCCCAATATATCATCCCTCTGCGGAAAAACGTATCCCATCTCCTTTGCCGCGGATTCAATATGAGCAAGATTGGTGATATCAATCAAGCTAGACTCCAGCTGTTTTTTTTCGTTCTGCAATTCAACGACATCGCTCTCGATAACCTCTTTTCGCACTTCAATCTTGACCAGTTCACTTTCGATGAAAACAAGCAAGAACATATAAATGATAACCGAAACAAAAATTATGAGGATGCGCATTTTTCGATGGCCCTCAACCTTGCGCTCCTGGCCCTAGGGTTCTCGCTGACTTCTTCATCAGTCGGCTTTATGGCTTTCTTGTTCAGTAACCGGGCTTTTGTCCCCGCCTTCAAATTCCGGAAGAAATGTTTCACGATCCTATCCTCACCCGAATGATATGATATCACCACCATCCGCCCCTCTGTACCCAGCCTCCTGAACGCTGCGGGCAATGCCTGCGAGAGATTGGACAATTCGTCATTGGTCCAGATCCTCAGGGCTTGAAACACCTTTTGTAGATTCTTCTTGAGAAATCGACGCGGCACAGAATCTTCCACCAATTTTCTCAGTTCCAGAGTCGACTCCAAGTAATTCCGTGCATCGTATATTCTTTGACCCAGCTTGCGGTAATTGCGAACATCACCAAATTCTTTCAGGACCTGAATGATTTCACTCTTCCGACCGCATTTCAGTCTATCGCTCAACGGCGTGGTCCTGGGCGACATCCTCATCAATAAACGGCCCTCACGCTCGTAGCTGAACCCGCGGGAAGGAGTGATCAACTGATGGTATGAAACGCCAAGATCAAAAAGCACGCCGTCGACGCTCCCGACATGAAATTTGTCAAGGATTAAATCTAGATTAATAAAGTTATCCTCCGAGAAAAAACAACGTTTGCTGAACGCCGCTGTTATTCGCCTGCCGTACTCGAGAGCATCAGGATCACAGTCGATGCCGATAAACCTTGTATCCTTGGTCCGGCTCAACATTGCCATAAGATGACCAGCCCCCCCGACCGTGCAGTCAAGATAGGTACCTCCTTCCTTTAGATCCAAATATCGGATAACTTCATCTAATAGGACGGGTTGATGATAGACCTGGTGCTGTCGATCAGGCAAAGCTCTTCAACGCGGCCCTGCGTGAAGGATAGATTTCGAACGGGTAGAAACCGTATAATCTCAGGATATCGAAGAGATAGGGTGACACATTGACGAGTTTGATATCGCCTCCAAACTTCTTGAATTTCTGCTGGTAATCGATGAGCCAACCCACAACTTTATAATTTATGTGGCTGACTCTCGACAGGTCGATTATTATGTTTACATCACCCTCTTCAATCATTTGCTTCAACGAAAGCTCGATCTTTTCAAAACCCTGCTCATCGATTTCACCGCTCGGTAGAAAAAAAGATACTTTCTTGTCTTTGATTGCCTCAACTGCTTGTATTTTCATGCTTCCTCCTTCTCAATTCCTCGATGCCCTCGGCATCCTCTGAATAGAATTTTTCGACCTCTTTACCGAATGCTTCATAAGTCTCAGGAGACCATAACTCAATGTAGTTTATCTCGCCAACGATTATGACTTCTTTGGTAATTCGAGCATGATCAAGCAAGAAATCCGGCATCAATATTCTCCCCTGAGCATCCAACCTATCCTCTTTAACGCCAAAGGTAAAATGCCGCCGATAACGGCGGGACTTGAGATAGTCCATCGAGAGGGAAAGTAGTTCCTTGTTTTCGATTTCCTCCCAGATCTTTAGCGGATACACGGCTATCTCGCGGTCATAACCTGGGGTCAGGATCACCCGGCCCTCGGACTCGTGTTTGAGTACGTTACGGAACTGGCTCGGAATCGCCAGCCGTTTTCGGTCATCTAGTGTGTGAGTGAAGAATCCGCGAAATCTAATATTCCCCATTTCTCCCCATTTCACCCCATTTTACACATAATTTGATTTTTGTCAAGTACTAATTTACTCTGAAACAGGGGAATAACTTCCTGAATATCGAGACTTTTTCCTTGAATGAAAAACCGATATCAGGATTGTGTGGTTTGACTGCAGATTTGTTTAGGGATTTGAGTAGTTCTTCGTTTTCTTTTACAGCCTACTGCACTGCCTTATGTTTGTGACCTTCAACCAGTTTTCTTCAATCTCGCGGCGAAGATACCATCTGTGTTGTAGTCACAAGGAAGTACTTTGAGAAACTCGTCACCCTGAGGCGTGAATTTCTTGGCCGGCTCAATCTCGAAGTTTGGATTATCCTTTAGAAAAAGCGCGATGACATCCTCGTTTTCATCTGGCAGTATGCTACATGTGGAATATATCAGTGAACCGCCCTTCTTCAAAAAAGTAGCAGCATTCATCAGTAGATCATATTGCAGTTTGGCCAACCTCATTACTACCTTCTTGTTCACCCGATCCTTCACCTCAGGCCTCTTGGCTATGACACCCGCGTTCGTGCAAGGTGCATCGACCAACACCTTGTCAACATCCTCTAATTTGTAGTAACGACCGTCAGCAATAACAGGCTTTATTATGCTTATACCCAATCGAGCAGCATTCTCGACCACCAATTTCAACCGCTCATTGCTTATTTCCACCGCAACTATCATGCCATCATTGTTCATCAACTCAGCCATATAGGTCGCCTTGCTGCCTGGTGCCGAGCAGAGATCGACAACCTTTTCTCCTGGCTTTGGATCAACGAGGTGGCAAACTAAACCCTGAGCCTCGTCGTGGATAGAAATATATCCCTGTTTCATCAACGGGCTATTGATTATTAAACTTAGATGATCAACTGATTTAAATTCTGAAAACCAATTTGCAGACCTGTATTCCAACCCACTCAACCTCAATCTCTCCTTCGCTTCCTCGACGCTATTCTTCAGCAAATTGATCCGGATGTAAGGCGTGGGACGTATCTTGAAACAGTCGATAATCTTCTCGCCCTCCACCTGATAAGCATCCATAATTTTTCTGAAGACCCATGCGCGCGGTTCGCGCAATACCTGTACTCGTTTATTCCTGATGACCCCCCGCAGCACTGCATTGATCAAACCTTTTTCCTTTATGGTTCGCCCGAAATTAACCGCTTCATTGACTATCGCGTATATCGGGATTCTATCAAAAAACAAGTACTGATAAACAGCGATTCTCAGAACATTCTTCAACGTCGAATCCAGTGAGAAGAAATCTCCGGTAAGGGTCTCCCTTACTATCTGATCTATCTCCTCACGGTGTCGAAGCGTACCAAATGCCAGTTCGTTGGCCAGCTGCCGATCCTCATCTTTGAGCTCGTTCTTTTCAAATATCGCCGCCAGGGCATCCTTTACATTCTTCCCCTCTTCAACTTCACAAAGCGCACTTAGCGCTGCTTCACGTG
Source organism: candidate division WOR-3 bacterium (assembly GCA_029858255.1). NCBI lineage: Bacteria > Pseudomonadati > Caldifarciminota > Caldifarciminota bacterium. The sequence goes on from JAOUFJ010000029.1 coordinate 18,978, forward strand.
CAGTCATCCTACAACCTCTCCTTTTTGTATGCGGTACCCGTTCACAAAATCAAGTGCCGATATGATCTTCCTACCTTCGGGTTTTAATTCAAGTAACACGAGCGATCCATTGCCCGTACCAACATATAACTTCCTACTGTCTACCAAAAGTTTACCAGGCGTCAGGCTCTTATCTCCGAGCTGCGCCAGTGTTATTATCAATTCTTTGTTGCGGAAATGAGTCCTTGCCCCTGGCAACGGAGACAGCGCCCGGATATGGTTGTATACTGTCATTGCGTCCTGTTGCCAGTTGATCTTCATCTCCTCTTTCTTCAACTTGGGGGCATATGTTACCGCCCCCTCCTGCTTGACTGGATGGTAGTTTCCCACTTCCACGGTACGGATGATTTCAACAATCATGTCAGCACCCAGCCGAGCCAGCCTTTCGGATAACGACCCGCATGTATCATCTTTTTCTATCGGAATCCAACGCTGCGCGAGAACTTCTCCATGATCTACCTTTTCGTCCATAAAAAAAATCGTGACCCCCGTCTTCTCCTCGCCCGCCATGATGGCTCTCTGAATAGGCGCAGCTCCACGATACTTGGGCAGCAACGAAGGATGTATATTAATTCCGCCGATACGAGTAACATCGAGAACCTTCTTACTCAGTATATACCCGTAGGCCGAAAGCACGTACAGATCCGGCGCTAACGCTTTCAATTCGTTGACGAAGGCATCGTTGTTTGGGTCTTCCGGCATGTACACCTTCAATCCGACGCTTTCTGCCCACCTTGCGATCTGCGGCAGCGTGTTTTTCAATCCCCTACCTTTTGGCTTTGGTTTCGAGATCACAATTGCTGAAACCGTGTACTCATCATGTACTTTTTGCACAATCGGCATTGAGAAATCAGTGGAACCAAAAAAGATCACTTTCATAATCCGCCGCTTACCTTCACACCCTTGCTGCTATCCTCGAGGTATTTTTCGACCTTCTCTTTTTCAGCCCCAGCGGCATGATCGATTATGAGAATTCCATCCAGATGGTCTACCTCATGCATGACCGCACGCGCCAGCAGTCCACTCAGCTCAAGCACAAAATCCTCATTGTAGAGGTCTTTGGCATATACCCGAACTCTTTCTGGACGTGCTATCTTCAGGTACAAATCGGGAAAACTCAAACAGCCCTCTTCATCGACTATTTCTCCCTCTTTGTGCAACACAATTGGATTAATGAAAACGATAGGTTGTGGATTTTCGTCACTGGGTGTTGTGTTCATGACAAAAATGCGATACTCAGCACCAATCTGATTTGCCGCAAGCCCAACACCATCTTCAGCGAGCATCGTTTCTACCATTCCCTCGACCAATTTGAAAACGTCCTCTCCAATCTTCTCCACCGGAGACGTTTTCTTTCTCAACCCTGGAGTGGGATATTTCAAAACTGAATATGGCACGTTCTACTCACTCCCTGCAGCCGAATGCTGCAAACCCCCGCTGCTTCTAGCTACCGCTTGTATTCAGCTTGCTTACGATGTGTCCCTTTTCTAATTCTATCTTTATACCATCTGCGATCAGAAGAGTAATAGTATCATCCTTTACATTTGCAATTGTCCCGCGTATGCCTGATGACGTTGTAACACGATCGCCCTTCTGCAACTCGGAAATCAATTTCCGATGCTGCTTTTGTTTCCGCTGTTGCGGTAGGATTAAAAGAAAATAGAAAACAACAAATATAAGAATCAAAGGAAGCAGTCCCATTATTGGATTACTTTGCCCCTGACTCTGACCAATTAGCAAAAAACCCATTTTTTTCTCCTTTGCACATTATACATATAACGAGCGCTAAGTCAACCCTGTGTCTTAGTTTTTGACAGCACAACCACTGAGCCGTTTACTGCGATATCTGCATTGAAAATGACTTAACTGGCGTGAAATTCATTCAATATTGACTTTGACCTCTTTTTCCATAGAATCTTTTTATGAGAGTTGTCACGAACGCTGAGATGAAGAAAATCGATGGATGGGCGATACGGCAAATGGGCATGCCGGGACCCGTCCTCATGGAAAACGCCGGACGCGGCTGCGCCGAGGTGCTCCAAAAGTACTTCGATCTTCCGGACCTCAAAGTCCTTGTCATTTGCGGCAAAGGCAATAATGGCGGCGATGGTTTCGTAATTGCACGCCATCTTCTCAACCGGCGCGCACGTGTGAAAACGGCACTCCTCGGGCGGGAAAGAGAACTCAAAGGCGATGCTCTCCGCAATTTTCGGTTATTGAAGAACGCGAATTACGAAATTATCAGTGCCTCACGCATCGCGCAGCTACGGACCTTGAATCGGGAGTTCCATCCGGATGTCATTGTTGATGCCGTATTCGGTACCGGGTTCACCGGTATTCCGGAGGGGATATTTGGACAGGCGATCGAGCTCATGAACGAATCTGACGCATTCATCCTATCAATAGACATACCTTCGGGCATCAACGGTAATGATGGTCAATGCACAAAAACGTGCGTGATCGCCGATGCTACGGCGACCATGTGTCTGCCTAAACGAGGGCACTACCTTTTTCCGGGAAGGGCGTTCTGTGGGGAACTGCATGTTATCGATATCGGTGTTCCGTATTCCTTGATCAACAATGGTTTCCCCAGGACGGTTGAGTTCGAAGATATATTCTCTCTCTTGCCATTTCGGCCGCCTGACGGTAACAAAGGCACTTTCGGCAGCATTCTCGTCATTGCTGGTGCGCGTGGCTTCTGTGGAGCGGCGGCGATGGCCTCTCATGCAGCGCTGAAGGCAGGTGCCGGGCTTGTCCGCCTGGCCGTGCCGCGCGGCATCATCGGTTCATTAGAAACCAAACCACTCGAAGTTGTCAAAATACCTCTCGAGCAGACCGATGCTGAAACCATCAGTCCTGCCGCCATTGAAGATCTCAAACCGTTCCTCAAATCAAGCACAGCAATCGTGGTCGGTCCAGGCATCACGACAAATCCAGAAACTGCCGTCTTCATAAAAACACTACTGACTCAAATACGTGTGCCCTGCATCATCGACGCTGATGCGATCAATATTATTGCACAGAACCCGGAAATAGCTAAGAAAATTCACGCCCCTGTGATCATGACGCCGCACCCGGGTGAACTCGCCAGGTTAATCAGATCAACGCCCCAAATGATTAATCACAATAGGTTCGATATCGCAACCGAATATGCAAGAAAATTCAATTGTGTGCTTGTACTAAAAGGCGCACCCACACTGATCGCCGCCCCCGATGGAAAGACTTATGTGAACACGACTGGTAACTCCGGGCTCGCAAGCGCAGGTTCGGGTGATGTCCTGGTCGGATTGATCAGCGGGTTTGTGGCGCAAAAACAATCACTACTCCATGCTGCTGTGACCGGAGTGTTCATGCATGGCTTGGCTGCAGATCTGGCGATGGAGGAAAGCAACGAATACGCGTTGACCGCCGCAGATTTGATTGAATACACACCGCGGGCTTTCAATTATATCCTCAGGAGAGAATTTGAACAATAACACGTGATGGTTGGCCTTATTCTTTGTTTCCTGATACACTCGAATGTCTACCCACAGAATGCACTCTGGGATCGCTATACCATACTGGCTCCACTCGGTACGATCAAATCGCTGGCAACATCCAATCAGAATATCTTCGCGCTCAGCGATGATTATCTACTACTCATCAACAAGAACAGTCTCGAACTAGAGAATACAGTATATATCAACCGTGGTGCCCAGATGGTTGGTTACGACAACTACACTACCGACCTCTGGATCGTTTGCAGCGACAACATAATTCGGTTTTCAACAGCTTCCTTCAACATACGTGAATTTCCCATTCATTTTCCAGTCAACAGATTCGCCATCGACGCGAATAATCTATATATGGAAACCGTGAAAACCCTTGAGAAATATTCACTCGACAAAGTGATCGGTACCCTGACCAAGATCAACTCGTTCCCGCAGAATCTCAATTGGCACAAGAGAATATCGGATGCGGAAATGCGGCAATATCCCTTTCTGAGTCCTTATTATTACAGCGACGATATAGAGATATCGCAAACGCCGTTCGAGCAATACCCGATCACGGCACTTCACGATGATGGTATGTACTTGTATGTCGGCACTCACCGCTACGGAATCCTCAAATACAACAAGATATCCTGGCAGAGTCAACGCATAATCACTGGACCTCTTGATTCTGGCATCAAAACGATCAGAAAAGTGGATGGGAAAATTCTCATTATATCTAAATCGGGCATATCCTACTTTGCAGCCGACACCAGAAGCTGGCATTACCAGCGGTTCAGAGATTTGATCACCGACGTCATTTCCTACAATGATGACGTCTACATTGCGCAGCGCAATCGCGTGCTTAAAACCACGGGCAGCATGGAATTTCCTACCGAAACGTTCAGCGAAGATGTCCTAACTCTTCAGAACGACAACAGGAACATATACATTGGTACACGCTCCGGTGCATTCAGGATCATAGAAGGCAGCGGCGAAGCGATGCTTTTCGGCCCAACTACGGGAGCAGTCTATGCTATACACCCAACGCCGCAGGCCGTTTATGTGGGCGGAGAATTCGGGCTGTACAAGTACGAAAAAGAGGGCGGTGAATGGTCCACCCAGTTCAACTTCGGCACCAAGGATATCGTCCAGGTACACGACAATATCTATATACTGGGAACAAATAATCAGATCATTCGACTCCCTGCCCCGGTGGCTGATTCGATGCCGGATAATACGGGCTGGGATCTCCTCCCTTACTTCAATATCTATGATATAGATACGGATGGTGCTGTAATTTACTGCGCTACATACTCGGGCATATATTACTACGACCCGGGTAGCAAATCCTACCGCATAATATACAACCTGCCGCGAATACAATATGAACATGTATATGTAATCGATGACCGGCTCATGGCAATATCCGACAACATTGTCTATCTGCTACCTCTCGAATATCGGGATTGAAGAATCTGGGCATTCCATCACGCAAGGGGATAAAAAAAGCATGCCCGTGAACGAAAAAAGAACGTCCTTCATTGAGCATCTTGAAGAACTCAGAAAAAGGATACTCTATTCCATCGGCGCGGTTACCGTCTTTACCATCGCTGGTTTCTTCTTCGCAAAGAGATTCCTGAACCTGATAATTCAGCGGGCGGCGCTCGAGACGACATATTTCTTTGCCCCTGCCGAGGCTTTTGTTGCCCAAATAAAAGTAGCGCTGTTCTTGGGCGTCGTCGTTTCCTTCCCCTTCATTCTCTATCAGAGCTGGTCATTTATCGGGCCAGGCCTCACAAGCAGCGAGAGAAGAATATCACTGAGTTATATTGGAACGGGGATGATGTTGTTCGCGGTCGGTATCATTTTCGGGTACTACATACTAATACCCTACGGCCTGAAATTCCTCCTCTCTTTCGGCAGTGAAACGATCCAACCGCTAATGAACATCGGCAAATACCTTAATTTCTTTATCTGGTGTTTGCTTGGCAGCGGACTGCTGTTCCAGCTGCCTTTGCTTTCATTCTTTTTGATGAGGCTGGGCATTGTCGACGTTGACACGATAAGAAAACACAGGCCCGAAGCGATCGTTGCCGTCCTGATACTTTGCGCTGTCATCACACCGACGGGTGACTTTTTCACACTGCTGCTACTGTCTGTCCCCTTGCTGTTACTCTTTGAACTCAGCATACTGGCAGCAAGGCTGTCAAAGACCCGCCGGCAGGCTAATTAGACCAAGAATACCCCTACCCGCGTCGCGTGACAGCCAGGAGAAGCGATCCCGCGCGACGAATAACAAGAACATATCAAATTCCTAACTTCAATAATTTACGCTTGACTTTACGCACATTCACAATATAATTTGCTTGATTTTGCGGAAATAATATCGGGGCCGTAGTTCAGTTGGGAGAACGCTTGACTGGCAGTCAAGAGGTCACGGGTTCGAATCCCGTCGGCTCCATCGGATTGGAGGATAAAATGCAAAATACACTCAACAAGATGTGTCTTGCGGCATTGATCGTCGTAAGTTTGTTTGTTTGGTGTGCGCCAACGCAAACTGTGAAAGAACCATCGGCCCAAAAAACGACTGAAGAAAAACGAATAGAGGCCGAGCAGTACTATTCCATTGGTTTTGAGTATTACAAGCATGGTAATTATGACGAGGCCATCAAGTACTTCAAGAAAGCCATTGAAACGATGCCGGAGTATTATGCCGCCTACATCGCCCTTGCTAAGGGCTATCGAGCCAAGAATGATATAGTTACCACCGAAGCCGAGTACAACAAAGCAAAGACGCTCGACCCGAAGGATTCGCGTTCCTACGAAGGACTCGCCGCCTTGTATACTGAGTTGCAGAGATTCGGTGATGCGATGTCCGAGTATGAAAACGGGTTAAAGATCGATCCGAAGAACGTTAATCTACTCAATGGGATGGGCTACGTGTACACAAAAATGCAGAATTACACCAAGGCACTCGAATACTATAGTAGGAGCCTTGAATATGAGCCGGAGAACATAAACACCATGTTCGCAATTGCCGATATCTTCGTCGAAACGAAAGAACCAAGAAAGGCAACCGAGTATCTTGAAGCCATCATCGAGAAAAAACCCAACATCGTTGAGGTTCGTGAAAAACTCGCTCAGACTTATTTCGAACTAAAGAACTATGACTCAGCCACCAGGATCTATACAGAGCTGATCAAAGAGCAAGCTGACAATTACAGGTACCACGTACAGTTGGGCGCCGTCTACGTTGAACAGAAGAAATTCCAGGCCGCTGAAGAAGCTCTGAACACGGCGCGCCGCCTTGCTCCTAACAGTGCGTCACCGATCTATCAACTGGTCGATCTCAACATCAAACGCGGCCGTTATAATGCCGCCGAAGATCTTGCGAGAGAAGCGTTGGCTGTAGAACCCAATAACCTTTATGCTTATCTTCTACTGGGTGACGTATATATACGCAGAGGCTTCGACGCTCGCAGCAAGTGGGAGCAGAACAAGAGCACAAGCAACTGCAGCGTCCTCAACGCAGCAATGAGTTATTTCAACACGGCGATCTCGCAATACACAAAAGCAAAATCCGACGCGCAGTGGAGTTATTATGCAAACAACGAAATAAAACGCAGTAATACGTGGCTCGACGCATTAAAGGAAGATAAGTGGTTTTACTGCAAGGGCGGATCACAATGAGCAGAGGTATCTCCGGTTTCGGTGTCATTTTCTTGATCATCATTCTTTTGCTTCTCGGCTATGTTGGGTATGAAGTTGGACGGGTACATTTCGGTTATGGCTCGATCAGTGAAAAGGTCGAGAACACCGTACGTATCGGACCGGTACAGAATGATGATATGATCAGAGAAGAGTTGATCAAAAGCGCAGAAGAGATCAAAGTGAACCTGGAACCGGACAGAATATGGATAGATCATTCGATCCCTGATTCATTCCGCATCTACATCGAATACGAAGACTCATCAAGCATCTTCGGAGTATTCACTTACAGTCGAAAGTTCGTAGTAGACAAAATTGCTCCCGTTCAAATGAATTACTGATGCTACAACTCCCGGTACTTCTTCTCAACCAGAACTACGAACCACTCACTATCCTCAGGTTGAGACGAGCAATAACATTATTGATCCTGGAAAAAGTAGATATGGTAGAGAGGGAGGACGGCAAGATCATGCATGCAATCAGTCTGAGCTACCGTGTTCCTTCAGTGATTCGACTGAGATACTACGTGCGCATAAAACGCAAGGAAATATCACTCACGAAGAAGAATGTAATGAAGAGGGATAATCACCAGTGCCAGTATTGCGGTAAGAGAACGGGAATGATGACCGCCGATCATATAATGCCCAAAGCCCTCGGTGGTGGTGAATCATGGGAGAATCTTGTTTGCGCCTGTCACGAATGCAACAACAAAAAAGGAAATCACAGCCTGGGGCGTGCCGGCATGCACCTCTTGAAAAAACCCAAAAGACCAAACTACTTCACCTTCGTGTTGAACGAGTTTGGCAAGCCCAATTCAAAGTGGCGGCCTTACCTTTTTCAATGTTGATAGACGCGTAATAAACATTGTTGCATAGCCTAGTATTATTCGCCATCTTCATCAACAGTCAATTTCCCCTCGTGGAAACGAGGGGAAATGTTTTTTTCTCATCACAATACCTGCTGAAGAACGCACCCACGATAACCGGCGAGCAGGATGCCGAAAAGTTGATATTCATAATCATTGCTAAATACAATAATACCGGGTTCCCGTTCTGCAGGATATATCCTGCCATGGTTGAAAATGATGCAGGTTCTTCGCAACTAATCTTGACGATCGATGAAGGTCCCAGGGTAACGATAGAGGATGTACTGATACGAACCGAAGGTAAAACCGACATTGGGGCTGCAAAACGACTGGCTGATTTTGAGACCGGCGAATATTTCTCGGCGAAGAAGACCGAACGAACCAAGAAAAGGTTGATGGAAACCGGCGCCTTTGAAAGAGTGGATGAAAGTATTCTCGCTCGCGATGGCCGTCATTACCTTATTCTAACGCTGCACGAAAAAGAGAGCGATCTGCTAATGCTATCCGGTTCTCTCAGTGGTGATGACAGGGAATTCGGGGCATCGTTTGCTTCATCCAATCTGCTGGGAACCCTCCGTAAACTGGATTTTGATTATGAATATCAACGGCTCTTCTCGATCAAGGGACAAGAACCCGTGCTAGTCGCTCCGGCCCAGATCGATGCAGAATTTTCCATCCTTACCTACGACAGTACCAGGCTGATAAGCGGACAGGTCAGATTTGGAGCACCGGTTGGCGATTACTTCAGCATTTCGTTGCTCTCCGGTTTTGAACTCGTCAACCACTATGAAAGCGACACGCTGATCTCCGAGAGCTCTGATAACCTTTTGGGTGTTGGCGTGGGTTTTGAATATACCGGCACTGGCTGGTCAACAGATCATCTACTTGGTGTTGATTACCTTTTTCGGACTGATGATCGCCTTAAATTCCTCTACGATGGCAGCTTGAATTTCTTGAGGATCACCATAAAACCACACTACCGTCACGTCCGGACCGATATTTTCGATTTTTTCGACTACGTAAGGATCGGGGGTGCAAAGGACCTGCGTGGCTACCTTGAAGATGAATTCACGGCAAAGCGGGCATTCTGGGTCAACCTTGAATACCACCGCCTGTTCATTTTCCCCCTCTTTGATATCGCCCGGATTGACGGCGATATCGTATATTCCTACGGCTTCGGGATCTCGGCAAAATCCCGGATAGCCGATGCTTCACTCATGCTCGCCTGGCCAAAACGAGGAACATGGTCAGACGGCAAGATACATCTCGCCCTCACCAGAGAGTTCTGATCGACAGAGGCGTTACGTCCACCGTGAACCGCTGTGCTCGAGGTCGGGGTGGATGACATACTTGCAAAATACGGCTCAATTGCTATAATAAAGTTCATAAGAATAAATTCAAGGAGGACAGAGTGCTTTTTTTATTGATGTTCACATACACTTTGCCGATAGACTCACCGATAATGGCAGACATTGAATATCTACAACTCAGGGGTTTCGTACAGATGACCGCCATAAAACCATACGATGTTGATTGGCTGATCGGTCAGATCGATGAGGTCATTATTAATGAAACCAGACTAAATAGTACGGACAGGAAGATAATTTCTGGCTTCTCACCACTTTTAACGAAGAACCCCGGTTTTTCATATTTGTTACATGTAATCGGCCAATATGAAAGCAATCCTGAGCTCTACTACGGAGCCCTGGATGAAAGGTTTGGCGGAACACTGTTCACTCACTTGAATTTCTCTCACGCGATGCGGATCAGGCGCGCGAATACGCTTGATACTCTCGGGCCCAAATCATGGAATGATTTCCAGAGCTACCTCAATGAAGGGCTCGTAAGTTTTACCCACAAGAAGATCAAACTGGACGTGGGCCGTCGTGATGTGTTCTGGGGGGCTGGCGCCGAGCACGGCTTGCTTCTCTCTTCAGCAGCTCAGGGATACGACGGGTTCCTTCTTTCTGTTCCAGGACAACTTTTGGAATTCCACGGGATGTTTTCTATTCTTGATGCAGCGAAATCCAGATTTCTGTCTGTCCATCGCCTCGGATTGAACCTCAGGGGATTTTTGAAAGTAGGTTTTTCAGAATCTATATTATCTGCCGACTCCCTCGAACCGTCTTATCTTAATTTCTTGCTTCCCTTCTATCTTGCACAATGGAGCAGCTATCGTGATGACAACATCATGTGGGCCCTCGATTTACAGCTCCATCTCTTCAATTCGATATTCTACGCCGAGTTATTGATCGATGACTACATGTACGAAGATGACCCATACCCAAATAAACTCGCATACCAGGTCGGATTGAAATCATTGATAGCAAGATCTCTCATTGCACACATCAATTATACGTTTGTTGACAAATGGGTCTACACACAGCGTCAGCCACAAAACGTCTACGAGCAACGAGGGCGCTGTCTTGGTTTTCCTTTGGGCAACGATGTCGATGAATTATCGCTTGCACTAAAATACGTTAATGCTTACGGCATATTCCCACACCTCTCTATCGACTACATTAGAAAAGGTGAAGGTAGCATTTATATTCCCTACGAGGACGAAGGGGGAACCATAAATCCGGCATTTCCCTCAGGCGTCGTCGAGAAAACACTGGAGATCAAATTAGGAATCGACTACAAATTCCGTCGGAATCTCCATCTGGGAATGGAAATTGGCCGATTACAGCGGGACAATGCCGACCACATCACAGGGAATGATACGGAAGATACGGTTTTTGACATATCTTTGTGGGTAATTCTATGACGAGGTCCGGAGACGATTAAGACATATCAATGCCTGAAATGCCGTATATGAGTAAAAACCATAGCAATATCGTGTTCATCACAGGCTTCGATAACCTCACCGTCTCGCTTTGACCCGCCGGGCTGAATCACCGCGGTGACTCCACCTTTTGCCGCCGTGTCAATACCGTCACGGAAGGGAAAGAACGCATCCGAGGCCATGACAATCCCCGCGCTGCGCTCAACCGACTGCCGGAGTGCTATCTCAACCGCCCCGACCCTTGATGTCTGACCGGCGCCAATACCTACTGTCCGTCCTTTTATGGCAAAGACCACGGAATTCGATTTTGTCCATTTCACAACTTTCCATGCAAATTTCAGTGCTGCGGTTTCGTAATCATCAGGCGGCCGTTTCGTGACAACTTCCCAGTCCTTCAGATCTGCCCCGTCCCGTTCCTGAACCAGAATTCCGCCGAACACCGGACGGTATACCACAGGCTTGATCAACTCCGGGTTCAATTCAACGATGCGGAGATTCTTCTTCGTCCGCAAAATCTCAAGTGCCTTTTCATCGAATGCCGGCGCAATGACGACCTCAAAGAAATGTTTTGTGATCAACTCGGCCGTGCCCGGCTCCAATTTTCTGTTCAGACCAACGATCCCGCCGAAGGCTGATACTGAATCAGCCATGTACGCCCGTTCAAACGCCTCAGACTGCGTTTCTCCGACCGCGACACCGCAAGGTGTCTGGTGCTTGATGATTGCGCAGGCGATATCTTCACTGAAATCATTCGCCGCCCCGAAAGCAACATCAGCATCAAGAATATTGT